>CAJOIB010000013.1 GCA_905234705.1 uncultured Selenomonadaceae bacterium
CTTCGAATTTAACTGACTCTATAACATCGAGGTTATTTTACTAACCCCGCACATTCTAGCGTTTGCATTGTTTAATTTTCAAAGAGCCCGCTGAAGTGAATCAGCTTGCGTATAATACTTCACCTAAACGTTTTTGTCAACCCCCCTCCAAAAAAAAATTTTTAAAATTTTGCAAGCGCGCCCGTACCTGCTATAATTCACCTTGTCAAAATCAATCGAAAGGCGGTTTTTAACGTTGAGAGTCAAATTATTTTTCCTGCTGGATATGCTCGCCACAAGCATTTTCGCAGTTTACGCATTCTTCCTGCGTAGTGAAGAAGTCGCCATTATGACGGGGCTGGCAATTTTCATCGCATTTTCGCCAATCTGTCTATGGCTGTCGCGAATCTTGGTGCTCCATTTCGCTAAAAAAGTTCTCCAATCCGACGAAATCAAGGTAAACAATTCAGATGCAATTATAACAATGACAAAAATTAACACGGTCGCCACGCCCATGAACAGATTTTTAACCAACGGCGAATATTTCGTAACAGATTTATTTCCGGAAGGTCTTTCGCAAAACGCGCTGCTTTCCACCGCCGCGTCCGTCGAACAAAACGCTCACCACGCCTTTGCACGAATCATTTATAACACCGCTGTTGGGCGCGATTTGCCAATTCAAGACGCCACCGCTTTTAATGAAATTCCCTGCCGCGGCGTCGAAGCCATTATCAACAATACGCCCGTTCGACTCGGCAATCCTCAATGGATTAAAGACCAGGACGTTTCTGTCAGCGCGCAACTTTGGACGAAAATCGATCAGCTTGCCGTTCACGGTAAAACGCCGCTACTTTTGAGTATGGGCAATACTGCGCGAGGTATCGTTGCTTTGAAAGACGAAATTAACCCCGACGCTCAAAGTTTCCTGCAGATTTTGCGGAATAATCAAATCGGCACAATTCTTTTAACCGCGTCGAATAAACGTACCGCGAAAAATATTGCCAAGGATTTTGAATTTGACGAAGTTAAAACCGATTTGTCGCCCAAAGATAAATCGCGCGAATTGCAAATGCTCCGTTCCAAAGGCAAAAAAATTGCCGTCATTGCCAATGAATTTCACGATTTGCCAATGCTTTTCGCGGCGGACGTGTCGATTTTGCTCAAAGACGGTTCAATGCCGCCGGTTGCTGACGACAGCGACGCCAAAATGGATTTTGAAATTTTAAAGCTGGATAAATTTTTAACCCTGCGCGAAATTTGCCAACACGCCAAGCACTTACTCAACATAAATTATCGCATATCGTACGCAACAATGCTGGTGCTCGTGCCGCTGTCAATGTCAATGGCTATGGAAGAGCCGCCGCTGGAATTTCACCCGTTTTTATCGTTGTCGGGCGTGATATTTTCGGCGCTGGCAATTTTTGTAAATTCGTTGCGAATGAACAAGCTGAAACAAAATGCGCAGTAAAAAAGCCCTTCCGCAGAAGAGCTTTCAATGTTAATCGGGATGACAGGATTTGAACCTGCGACCTCATCGTCCCGAACGATGCGCGCTACCAAACTGTGCTACATCCCGTAAACGCTAGCAATTATAACAGCTTTTTTTGAAAATGCAATACCCCAAAAAAATATTTTATCGGTGTTGACAAGCGCGAAAGTTTTTCCTATAATGCGCTTGTATCAATCCTCGGTAGCTCAGTCGGTAGAGCACCTGACTGTTAATCAGGGAGTCACTGGTTCGAGTCCAGTTCGGGGAGTTAAATTTTTGGGGCTGTGTTGAGGCGCAGCCCTTTTTGCGTGGTGAATTTTATGATTGATAACAGAATCGGCGCGATTATAAATTTCGTGCGGCGCGGCAGTAAAGTTGCCGATATTGGCGCAGATCACGGTTACCTGGCGATTGAACTTGTCAAGAGCGGGCGCGCGTCTTTCGTCATTGCCACTGATAAAAATTCTGGTCCGTTTGACGCCGCTAAAAAAAATATCGCCGCCGCCGGTTTGAACATTGAAACGCGGTTAGGCGACGGTTTAAAAATCCTGCGCGAAGGCGAAGTTGACACGATTTGTATTGCCGGAATGGGCGGCAGTCTGATTTGCGAAATTCTCGACAGTCCAGTTACAAATAGCGTCGAACAGCTGATTTTGCAACCTATGAATGCTGTTGAAAAAGTTTGCGCGTGGCTCAAAAATAACAGCTGGTTCATTGCGGACGTCGATTTGGCTGAAGCGGGCGGCATCATTTACGAGATTATCAGCGCGGTTAAAAATCCCGCCGCAGTTTCACTTCAAACAAAAAAATCTGTCTCGCCGCTCTTAGAAAAATTCAACGCTCAAAAAATTGCAAAACTTCAGCGCGTCCTCGACGAAATGTCAAAAAGCCCCGCCGCCATTGCCACTGAAAAATTCGCGCAAATTCAAGCGGAAATTAATTCGCTAAAACAAAAATAAACCGCAAGCGTTCCACTGCCGACGCTTATTTTTATTTCGCCGCCTTCAACGCGGTTGCTAATGGCATTCGGTAAATCCTGCGCGAGAGTTGCATTTTCCAATTTCCAGTGAACATTGTTAATCTTCACGCCGCTACAAATTTTACTAATCGGCAGCAAAGACAGCGCCATTGGTTTTTGAAAAAATTTCACAGCAAAACTTTCGCCACTCTTAACATAAAAAATAATCTCGCGTTCGTCAGCCAGAATAATTTTGACGCCGCTATTGGCGCAACTGAAAATATTGCTAAAACTGTGGTCGAATCTGCCGCCGAAAATCCCCGTGATAAGCGCGGGCTTTTTTATTTTGCTCAAGGCAAGTTGCGTATCGGTAAAATCTTTGTCAATCGGATGGCGCTCAATCGGAATTTTTTTCGCCGCCGCCCAAACAACCGCCGAATTTTCCGCGCTATCAAAATCGCCGATAACTTTTTCCGGCAAAATATTAAAATCGCGGCAAATCTCAACGCCCTTGTCAACAGCAAAAATTTTCTTGCCCTGCTCGACGGCTTTTAACCAATTCAGATTTGGACGCCGCCCGCCCGCAATTATCAGCGTGTCAGTTTCAGCACAATCAATTTCGCATTGCGGCAACTTCATAATCTTCGCCTCGTTTACAATTTTATTCGCATTGGCTATAATAACAGAAATTTATTTGAAGGTAGGAATTTTGTGGACGATTATACTTGGAACACGCGGGTTGAAAAGCGGCGTCAACGCAGGCGCGCTGAGCGGCGGATTGTTTTATTTGTGCTGATTGTGATTTTGTCGAGCGTAATTTGGTACTTCACCAGCTACACCAAAACGCCCGCGTACGCTATGAATAAAATTTTAGAGACGATTGCCAATGAAGATACCGACGGCTTTAATAGTCACGTTGATTTAACGACGGTTACGACGCGCGCTTACGATGATTTAACCGGCGATTTATTTGAATATGACACGCGGCTGTCCATGGAAGAGCGGCTGCTTTTCGAGAATTTTTACGTGCTGATTCGCCCGCAAATGTGCCAGGGCGCTATCAAAGTTATCAATACGAAAATTGCCACGGACAAATGGATTTTGCCGGAAGAAATTTTGAAGGGGCGGCAACTCGGCATAGATTTTGATTTATTGCTTGAGCGCAGTTTGATTCGCCACACAAAAATTATCGGCGTTGAAAATATCGAACATCACGGCGAAACCGCCACGGCTGACGTCAAAGTTATGGAAATTAATTCGCAAACGCCATTTACGCTGAAAGTTACGCTGACGAATTTTGACAAGAGCGGCGTACAAATCGACGGCAGTGACGTTGAGATTTTCGGGCGCACATTTAAATTTCCTGGGCTGAGTTTGGCGGTTGGTGAAAATGCCTGGAAAATTACCAGCGTTGACAATTACAAAGAATATCTCGCTACGGTCGCGCCGATTCTTATGCAGCAACTTGACGCTTACATTGACGAAACGCAGGACATAGTTAACCACTACAATGAAATTTTTCGCGCAGAGCAAAACAGTTTTATCGTTATGCAGAAAACGCCGAGCGGCATTATGAGCGACAATCAGCGCGCCGAAATTGTTAATTGGATAAATGGCACGATAATTCCTGCGTTGGAGGCGCGGCAATTTGAGCTGAACAAAATTAAAATTCCGAGCGGCGCGCAATATTTAGCCAATCTGCGTCAAGAGTCAACCAAAGTTACGATTCAAGCGTGGCAATTTTACGCGCAGGGTTTATCCAATAACGACGAAGTTTCATTTGAGACGGCGGAGAGCATTCACAAACAGGAATTAGTACTTGACCAGCGCATTGATGAAATTGTCAGATATTCGGCGGTTGCTCGCAATTTACCGGAGTTGCCATAAAAAAAGGGATTAGGGGCAAGGGTGTAGGGGCTAGTGAAAAACCACTAATCCCTTTTCGTTAATCCCTAATCACTAATCACAAACGGCGTCTGTCACCGTCGAAAAGCATCTGCGTAACCTGCGCGGCTTGAACTGGGTCCATTTTCGCCAAAATTTGTCCGGCGTTGCTCTCGTCCATAAGCTGGAGAATCGACGCGACCGTATCAAGATTAACGCTGTCAAGAGCCTTGGCGGCCTCTTCGGGTTTCATATTGTTATAAATTCTGGCAAGTTTCGTAATGCGTTTCTTTTCGGCGGCTTCGCGGATTCGGGCTTGCTCTTCAATTTCTTTTTGTGAAATTTTGACTTCCTTAGATTTTTTAGGCTGTTCGGGCTGCGGATTCGGTTTCGCCACTAACGCCGGATCTGGTTCGGGTTCGGGCTCAGGCTCTGGTTCGGGCCAAACCACGCCTTCCGGTACGTCAAAATATTGGAATACGCCATTGTAACCTACCACCGGCAATTTGTATAAGCCGACATTTTCATTTGCCCATTGAAGTTTTTCGTCAACCTGCGAGCGCTCGACCACTTCAAAATGTACGCACGCCACCAGCGCGCCTATCGCTATCACCAGCAAAACTATTATCACCAGCAGAAAATTAAATATTCGCCGGAAAATGCTTTTTTTCTTAGCCATACCAACCCGCCTTTCTATCTAACGTAAAAATCCATGACGCGCCCAACGTACTCTTGAGTTTCGCTGTATGGGGGAATGCCGCCGTATTGCTGAACCGCGCCAGGTCCGGCGTTGTAAGCGGCTATGGCTTTGTGAAGGTTGCCGTTAAAATGATCAAGCATTTGCCGAATATAATGAGCGCCGCCTTCAATGTTTTGCTGTTCGTCGTACGGATTGACGCCAAGGCTCGCGGCAGTTTCCGGCATAAGTTGCATAACACCGATAGCTCCAACGTGCGAAATTGCGTCTTGATTCAAATTGGATTCAGCAGTACCAATCGCACGCACTAAATCAGCGTCAACGCCATATTTGCGCGCGGCGGTTTCAATCATTTCGTCGGTCGTCGGCGCATATGCAAAATCATCTTCATAATAATCATCAATCGGCTCGTCAAAATATTCTTCGTCGCCGCCGAAATATTCTGCCTCGTAAACGTCATAAACCGGAATGCTCGAACTAGCTGGTTGCGTCGCGAAATCGAAGACTTCAACGGTTTTGTTTTGAGCCGCCGCTTTCGCCGCATTTTCTCTGGCGGTTTTAATCAAATTTGCGGCTTCTTCATCTGCGCGAACTTTGGCTAAAAATTGTTCGAGCGGCATTGGATTTGTTAAAGTTTGCGGTTTAGAAACTTTTTCCTGTTTAGCAATTTCTGCTTCGAGCGTTGCCTGGAAATCTTTCAAGCCGACTTGCTTTTCAATGGCGTCAATGCGCTGTTGGACTTCCTTAACCCGCGTCAATACCGATAAGCCTTCGATACCTCTGATACTTTCTATCAAGTTTGCCATCACCTTTCAAATTAATTTCGCCGCGCGTGCAACTGCAGTCCAACTTCGTCCAAAAATTTTTGTTCCTCAGCCAAAACTGCCTCATTGTACTCGCGCAGGCGTTTTTCCTTGAGTTGCTCGATACTTTTTAGGTACGTTATTATCTCCATTAATTTCTTCAACTTCTGCTGGCGTTCCTGCATAGTTTTCAAAATTAATTGTTGCTGCTGCTCGATTTGCTCACGTTTCCAGTTAAAAAAATTGTTATACGTGACAATCATATTGACATTGACAGTTTTACCCGCGCCCGTCAATTCGGTGTATTCTTTTTGCCCAGCTTGCAATTCGCGGAGTAATTCTTGCAAACGCGCCCGCTGTTCCTCAAGCCTGCGCGAAACTTCGGCAAAAACCATTTGCGCATCGTCACGTTTTCTGCGCGTAACTTTTAATAGCGTCTCAAGTTGAAATTTAAATTTTTTCATTAGATTTTACCCGCAATCGCAATTAATTTTTTCTTAGTATTTTCGTAAGTGTCAACTTCAAAAATCCCTTGGCACAGAAAAGCATTGATAGCGTCGATTTTGGCAATGGCGGCGTCAATTCGTTTGCTCGAACCCTTGACATAAGCGCCAATGTGAATCAGATCTTCAGCGTCGCGATAAGTCGCCATAAGCGCGCGCATATTTTGAGCCGCCTGCAAATGCTCTTCGCTGACAACTTCATTCATAACACGGCTGACACTGCCCAAAATGTCAATCGCCGGAAAATGATTCTGCGCGGCGATATTCCTGCTCAAAACAATATGCCCGTCCAAAATCGAACGCACGGCGTCAGCAATCGGCTCGTTCATATCGTCGCCGTCAACAAGTACCGTGTAAATTCCAGTGATTGAACCTTTGTCGCTCGTACCGGCGCGCTCAAGCAATTTTGGTAAAAGCGCAAATACTGAAGGCGTATATCCGCGCGTGGCGGGCGGCTCGCCGATTGTCAAACCAACTTCACGCTGTGCCATTGCAAATCTTGTCACAGAATCCATCATCAAAATTACTTTGTGCCCCTGGTCGCGGAAATATTCAGCTATAGCCGTTGCCGTCATAGCGCCCTTGATTCTTACCAACGCCGGCTGATCTGAAGTAGCCACAACTACCACCGCACGCTTTAAGCCTTCTTCGCCCAAATCGCGCTCGATAAAATCACGAACTTCACGCCCGCGCTCTCCAACCAGCGCAATAACGCTAATATCAGCTTCAGTGTTGCGGGCTATCATAGATAACAGCGTCGATTTACCAACGCCAGAACCCGCCATTATTCCGATACGCTGACCGTCGCCCAATGTGATTAAGCCGTCAACTGCGCGAACGCCCACGTACAAAGATTCGCTGATTCTCGGACGCTCCAATGGCGGCGGCGGCGGCGCTTGCAATGGATATTCAAGTTTTGATTCAATCGGCGCTTTGCCGTCAATCGGGTTTCCTAAGCCGTCCAATACGCGTCCAAGTAATTCTTCACCGACTTTAACCTGCAAAGTTTTTTGCGCCGATACAACTTCACAGCCTGGTCCTACGCCCTGCATATCGCCGACCGGCATTAACATTACATAGCCTTCACGGAATCCGACAACTTCAGCGGGTATCGGCGGCAATTTGGGATTTTTCGGGTAAATGTAGCAAAGTTCACCTACGCTTACATTCGGTCCTTGCGTCTCAATTACCAGCCCGACTACTTGCGTCACTTTGCCAATTAATTTTATCGTGTTGACTTCGTTAATCGCCTCAGTCAGCCGCCGCAAATCTATTGTGTTTTTTATTATGCTCATATCAATTTCCTATCGTTTTATAAATATACAACTTCCCTTAATCATGGCGATTAAATCCGTCGCCATTCCAATTCTAGTAATTTCCTTGCTCAAAAGATCTCCAACGGAGTCCTCTCGCTTGCTCATTACCACGCGAGCAACCCTTTCGCAAACGTCATAAGCGCTAATTTCAAAATCGTTGTAACCAGGATACAAATCCGTATTCACCGAAGTTTCCATATCCTCCATAATAAACACGCCGCCGCTCGGCAAAACTTCAAACAAAGTCATAAGCGACGATATTTGATGACTCCAAAAGTGCGAGGCGTCGTCCACTATAATCTGCGGCTGAATGTCAAACAGAGATTTAAGATTTTCTATCGAAGACAAATCCATAATCCGGACGTGTATTCGCGACTCTTCGTATTTTTTGCAATTTTTGTCTATGTCGACGCCGTAAATTTCAGCCTTCGGGAAATATTTTTTCCACATCCGGAGACTGCCGCCGTTGAATACGCCAAGTTCCAACAGATTAAATTGTTCTGCGCGAAACTTGCTGAGAAAAAAATCGTACTTATCAAGATAGCCGTGTTGCAGTTTATCGGTAAATTCAGATTTGGCGAGGTTTTTCAAATCTTGACATTCACGGAAAAAATTTAACTTCAAACTCTCGGCGTAAGTGATTTTTCGCCGCACGCGACAATGAAAAAAGGCAAAATTTTCATCGATATGAAATTCCGCATCAGTTTTCTTGAACCCAATCAAAAACGCCTCCAATGTCGGCATAGGATTGAAATAAATTGGATTACTATCAGAATAAAAATCCATAATGTCATTAGGCATATACCGCCAATTATCTTCGTAATAATCCAGCCAATTTTTTGTACTCAAATCCAATATCGACCTCAAAAACAAAAATATTTGCCCGTTTTCAACGCACAAATTCCTAATCGCGGCGAGTGCCTTCGCAGGATTTGAAACTTTTTCAAGCCCATCCAAAATAAATACCACGTCAAAAGGTTCGTGAATTTCAGCACAATCGGGGGGGGGTAATAATAAATCTTCAAGTTCAAAACTGTAGTCACACGGAACATCTTCTCCGTTATCTTGCTCTGGTGTAGCAACAAGTTTGCAAGACTTTGCACCGGATTCAAGAAATGCAAATTTTAAAAACTGCGCGAAATGCAGTGAGGGTTTATTTTTAACCACGGGAATGGCTAAAGAATATCCGCCGACCAACAAAATATTTTTGCCGCTAAAATCTTTGAAATTAAGTTTGCCCGAACTGAACAGATTAAAAATATGCTCCAAATAAATCATTTCTCAATTATCACCGCCTTGTTCGTTGAGTATGTTTTGAATGGCGCTCTTCATAAGTTCAATCTGCGTCGAAAGTTTCGCGTCAACGCCGCCGTTAGGAGTTTCGATAACCACGTCGCCAGGCTTAAGCGTTTCGTCCGAAATTATTTCCAAATCCGCCGTGCTGTCAGTCAACATCGTTTGAAGTTCATTACGCGCCATCAAAACCAAATCGTAACTTTCCGGCTCGACGTGAATTTTAATATCCTTTTGGTCGCGCACGATTTGAATAACTTCACGAACTACCGGCAAAATAACTTGCGGCGAATCTATGAAATGTTGCGGCAAAATTTTTTCTATCGCCAGCATTACCACCTTAGCAACGTCATCTTCCGCCTTGACAAAATAATCTGCGGTTTGGTTTTTAGCGTCCTGCAAAGTTTTTTCCGCCTTAGCGTTTGCCTGCTTGATTAAATCGGACATTTCTTCGCGAACGGCTTTTTCACCGTCTGCGCGACCGTCTTTCAACCCTTCAGCATAACCTTCGTCGTGCCCTTCTTTGAAGCCCGCCTCGTGCCCTTCAGCGTGCCCCTCAGCCTTCGCCGCCGCCTTAACTTTTTCCGCGTCCTCAGCCGCCATTTTTTTAGTATCTTCAATTATCTGCTCGCACTCAATTTGAATATCTTGAACCATTTGCTTTGATTTGAAATCGGCTTCCTTCAATTTTTCATCGGCTTCCTGCGATTTTTGAAATGCCTCTTCCAACATACGCTGAACATTTTCTTCGTCGTTTTTGAGTTTTTCGAGCCGCTCCAATTCTTCCTGCGAAGGTCCTCTGTCGATTTCTTCTTCGGGCGGTTCTTCGACTTCGACGTGTCTTTTGGGCGTTTCGACTACGAATGTTTCAGCTACCGGCGCGTATCTTAAAATTTTCCTCTCCAGCATCATTGCACTCATTGCACGCTTCACTTCACTTTCCAAGGTTTTGTTGAAAAAATTTTAGCATACAAATTTGCCGAATACAAGAATTGCCGATTGAAATTTTATCGCCGCTGTGCTAACCTTGACAAAAATTTTGGAGTTTTGGAAATGAAAATAATCGTGATAGGCGGCGGACCTGCCGGAATGATGGCGGCGATTCGCGCGGCTGAATTTGGCGCTGAAGTTACTTTGTTTGAAAAAAATAATCGCCTTGGCAGAAAATTGAGCATTACCGGCAAAGGGCGCTGCAACCTTACCAACGCCGCTGATACCGCCGAAATTATTAAAAATATCCCTGGCAATGGAAAATTTTTGAACAGCGCGCTGAATAATTTTACCGCGAATGACACTGTGAATTTTTTTGAAAGTCTTGGTTTGCGTACGAAAATTGAGCGCGGCAACCGCATTTTCCCAGAAAGTGACAACGCCGCTGAAGTTATCGACGTGCTGAATAAAAAATTGGCGGCGCTGAATGTTGACGTCAAACTCAATGCGCCGGTTGAAAATATTATTGCCGATAAAAAAATCCGCGGCGTCGAAGTTGGCGGGAAATTTTTTGACGCTGACGCGGTAATTTTGGCGACCGGCGGCAAATCTTATCCTGCAACCGGTTCGACGGGCGACGGTTTTATTTTTGCGAAAAAACTTGGGCATACTGTGACGGAAATTTTGCCCGCGCTTGTGCCGCTTGAAACTGAAGAAGATTTTGTTCAAACTTTGCAGGGTTTATCGTTAAGAAATGTGCGCGTAACTTTGCTTGCCGATAATAAGCGCGTCAATGAAATTTTCGGCGAAATGTTGTTTACGCATTTTGGCGTTTCCGGTCCGATAATTTTGACGCTCAGCAGGCAAGTTGCTAAATTTCTGCGCGAAAGTGCATTTGTCGAATTGCTGATAAATTTGAAACCCGCCTTGACGCCCGAACAGCTTGACACCCGAATCCTGCGCGACTTTGAAAAGTTTAAGCACAAAAATATTAAAAACGCGCTGATTGAACTTTTGCCGAATAAATTAATCCCCGTCGTGATTGATCTTGCGTTTATCGACGAAAATAAAAAAATCGACGCTATCACTAAGGATGAGCGCCGACGCTTGATTGAGATTTTGCGCGGTTTGCCGTTAACCGTGACTGCTACGCGCCCCATTGACGAGGCGATTGTTACGGCGGGCGGCGTTTCCGTCAAGGAAATTAATCCGCGCACTATGGAGTCTAAAATTATTTCCGGTTTGTTTATCGTTGGTGAAGTGGTCGACGTGGACGGCAACACCGGTGGTTTTAATTTACAGGCGGCTTGGGCTATGGGTAATGCCGCTGGAATTTTCGCCGCTCAAAAAATTTTATAAACAGGTTTACTCTACAAAAAATTTTCTTTTTATAAACAAGTCATATTTCGCAAAAAAATTTAATCAACTTCATCGAACATTCCGCGTTTCGACAAATATTGTACATATTCTCTCGCGCAGTCGTGATATTGCATTGACGCCGCACGCAACGCTTCAACTTCATCGTCACGAACCGCGCGCATAATCTTTGCAGGATTCCCGAAAACCAGGCAGTTATCGGGAATTTTTTTGTATTGCGTCAAGAGAGTTCCAGCGCCAATAATGCAGTTTTCGCCAATTTCCGAATAGCCCAAAATGATTGAGCCCATACCAATCAAGCTGTTATCGCCAATTTTCCGGCAATGAATAATCGCATTATGCCCAATTGTCACGTAATTGCCAATTTCGGTCGGCACGTCGTACATAACGTGAATCGTGGCGTTGTCTTGAATATTTGAGAAAGCGCCGATAATCACCGGCTGAAAATCTCCGCGAACAGCCGCGCCAAACCAAATGCTTGAGCCAGTGCCGATTTTGACATCGCCCACAACTGAACAATTCGGCGCAAGAAATACATTCTCCGCAATTTTCGGCGTCTTGCCCTTGTAAGAAATGACGATACCGTTGTTAACCATAAAAACCCTCCTCGCAAATTTTTAAAAATTTTTACGCAGCGCCACAAATCGCCGCGCGCGTTCTGCGCGAATCCATTTACCAATTTCGTCGCCGGTAAGTTCAGGCGGCGCGGTGTTGCCTGTGACTTTTAAAAGTTCGTCCAAAATAATCTGAGCGTTTGCAAGGTAGGGCGGCAAACCGTGATTATCCGCATTGATAACGTCGTTGAAATCGGCGACAGACATTTTCGACTTGTGAATTTTCATCAGCAGGTCGACAATTTTTCCGGCGCTCGTAATAACAGCCGCGCGCATATGCTCAAAAATTACCAGTTCAGCAATTTTTTTCCAATCATTGGGCAGTCTAATTCGGGCGCTCATTTCGCGCAGAACTTCAAGCCCAATTTTATCGTGCCCGTAATGGTGCGGCAACATTTCAAGCGGCGTCCTGCCTTTGCCCAAATCGTGAGCCAGCGCCGCAAATCTCACTTCCGGCTTAGGATTAACCTTTGCAACTTCGTCAACAATATTCAGCGTGTGTTCGTAAGCGTCGCCTTCGGGGTGAAATTCTACCGGCTGAGTTTTCCCGCGCAAATCCGCTATTTCCGGAAAAATTATTTCCAGCAAACCCGCCCGCTCCAAATTTCTAAAAAATATCGAAGGCTTTTCAGTTTGCAGTGCTTTTTCCAATTCAGCAAAAATTCTTTCGCCAGGTTCAGCCTTCAATTCGATACCACACAAATTCATCGCCATCAAAGTTTCTTCAGTAATTTCAAAGCAAAACTGAGCCGCCTGCCGCGCCGCACGCAACGCCCTAACCGGATCGTCCATAAAATGTTTCGACGTCGCACGAATTTTTTTATTGAGCGTATCTTCACGCCCGCCGAACGGATCAATCAGCTTTTCGCGCAGAATATCAAACGCCATAGCATTCATAGTAGTATCGCGACGGTACAAATCCTGCTCAATCGTCACTGTGGGGTCGAAATTTACTTTGAAACCGTGATAGCCCGTGCCGGATTTTCTTTCAGTGCGGGCAAGCGCCACTTCGCACATTTTGTCGTCAATATCCATAAGATAAACCGGAAAACTCTTGCCGACTTTCTGCGCGTCCGGAAAATTCTCAGCAAAAATATTTTCAACAATTCCGGTTAAGCAATAATCTCTGTCGTGAGCTTCGACGCCGCGAATTTTGTCACGCACTGCGCCGCCCACTAAATAAGCCGTGCCGCCCAACGCATTTATTTTTTTTGCAAATTCTACCTCAACCATACGCAGATTTTTATTGAACCTCCAGCCCAAAAATTTCGCACAGTTCTACTAAGCCGCCCTCATAGCCTTTGCTGACCGCTTCGCATTGCCAAGAATCTTCCTTGCGGTAAATTTCGGCGATAATTATTGCGGTTTCCGAAGTAAATTTTTCAGTCAAATTATACACCAGGCGCTCTTTATCCGAATCCATAATCTTCATAGTCATGTTGCTCACTTCGCTAAAATCCTGTTGAAGATCATCTTCGTCGTTTATGCTCAGCACCAATTTAATTTTCGCAATTTCGGGCGGCAAATCCTTAAGGTTGAGCTCGATTTTTTCTTCGGTATCGCTGACAGCAACATATTCTGCGCAATTTGAAACGTGCGAAGGGTTATTGTAAAAAATAAAATCTTCCTCTGAAACAGCTTCATCATTTTCGTCCGTCAAAAAGGCTGACAAGTCAACGTCAAATTCATTTGGGCAATTCCAACTGAGCGCGATGGTCACAGAATCGAGATTGGAACAAATTTTTGACAAATTTATACTTTGCCCAGTTTTCAAATTACGAACGGCGGATTTTCTGCCCAATACTATTGGCGATTTCTTTTTTTGCGCGACGGGTTTTGGCGGAATTTCTTCCAAAGTTGCGGACGTAACATTAAGATTTGCGCCGCACTCTATGCAAAATTTGGCGTCCTCGTCCAACACGTTAACGTTGCATTTGGGACAAGTTCTCAATTCTATCACCTCGCTAAATTTTCCTTGATTTTCTTCAATGCGGTTACCAGACGCCTGGAAGATTTTTTATCGCTCATGGAACAAAGAATCTTAAATTCGTCATTTATAAGAATATTCTTGTCTTCGTTGCTCAAAGTTTGAATTTGTTCAAGCGGTACCCTAAACGGCTCTTCGGTAATGTTGCGCGCATAAACAGCCTCGTTAGTAACGAGAAAACCCTCGTCTGCCCAGCCGAAGATAGTATTATCGAATACGAAAAAAACTGTCTCCTGGCTTGCGTCTTTGGCGTACGCGTTAATCGCCTTTTGAATTTTGGTATTGCCCTTCTCGGTTTTATCGGCAAAATACACACATCTGATATCGCCAAATTCTTGAAAGAGTTCTTCCCTAAAGTCAAGAATTTCTTCGTAGCCATTGATAGGTTTAGATTTGATGTCAGTTTGATTTGCGTCCGGCGCAGTATTTTTTTCGGAATGGTAGCCGCTACGTTCAAGCCATTTTGCCGCCAGTTCCTCATTCTTTGGAAGGTTGTACAAACCGTCTTTGTAAATTTTGTAAAGTTCGTACATAGCCGCCTTGTTGCCGAGCTCCGCGGCACGACCAAAATAAAACATAGCCGAAACCACATTTCGCTCAGCCACGCCCAATCTATTCAGATAACATTTTCCAGCTTCATACGCGGCGGCGGCATTTCCCATTTCGAACGCCAATTTGTACATATCCAGCGCGCGCGCCATATCCTTTGCGTTGGTGGAATTTGCGGCAATTTCTTTCGCCTTATTAAAAAGTTTGTTCGCTCCGTCCGCCGATTTCAATTTATTCTTGTGGCAATATTCAGCAGCAAAACTTTTCGGCGAACAATATATAATCGCATTGCTGCCCTTCAAAATATCTTCGCCTATAATTTTCACCGTGTCTGGAATGAACAAAAATTTTAAATTCTTACAGCCTTTGCAAATTTCATTGCCCAATTCTCTAGTTCCGAACGGCAAAATTAAATGCTCCAGCTCGCGACAACCTTCAAAGGCGTTATCGTGAATTACTTTGAGATGTTCGCTGAAATGCACGATTTTCAATTTGGAATGTGCAAAAGCTTCGCGCAGAACCACTTGAACAGCCCACGCCGTTACTTCGAAAGTTTTATTCACGCCCACAAAAGATTTTGAATCCAATATGCCTTTGTTTACGAAAAATGCATTTTCCCCAAGGGTATTCTCTTTGAGATTTTCGGCGGAGAATTTCGATACTAATCTGTCGTAAGTTTCGTTTGCAGGAAAAAGCTGAGCCACCGAAGTCGTTTCGTCGAATGAAAAATGCACCGTATTTGGCGTCACATTGTAATTGCCGACGATTTTTTCAATGGTATTCGACAGGTAAATCAACGTATCGCCGCTCGCTATGTTAAAAGAAATTTCCTTGACACCTTCCGGTAAATCTATCTGAGAAATTTTACAACCATAAAACGCGCCCGCTTCAATTATCTTGAGCGTCGAGGGAAATTTAATTTCCTTCAAATTTTTGCAGTTGGCGAACGCGTACCCGCCTATCACCGTTGTGCCTTCGGGAATTTCAAAAGACTCCATATCTTCGCGTAGATATTTAAAAGCTGGTATCCTGTCGGGAATTTCCTCCACTTCGAGAGATTCAATCATGGTTTTGTACGTTTCAAAAATCTGTCCAATCTTGTCATCGTCAAAAGTTTGTACTCGAAGTTTCGCCGCTTCTGCCTGCATTATCGCGTAATCATTTTTTAAAAAACCGACAGAAACTGCGCCGTCAGCAGTCAACGCGTCAATGATATGTTGATTGCTCGAAAGATTTGCCCGCAAAATTTCCGATATCTTCGGGTGACTTTCCAATTTCTTGACGAAAATATTTTTTTTGATAAAGGTAATTTCTTCGTTAAGGGACATAGCCGCGGCGATTGTTTCAAATTCTCCGGATTCGTCGCCAAAATTCGTCAAAATCACGTCGTAAATTTCCAAGTTGGAAGGATCATAAGACAGCGCCTTTATCGCCATATCAAAAATTTTTTCGCTTTTTTGAGAGCCGCTGCGTATATTTTCAAGAATGCGGCTGCTCTTGTTGTACGCTTCGGTTTGGTCGCCAAATCCCAGAATTGCGAAAATGCGGAACTTCAAAACATTCATTGCCCCGATAAGTCCCAGACAGTAAGTATTGAGCGTTGCGTTATTTTTGTATAGTTCGCCCTTGCTCGACGATTTAGACAGAGAAGTAGCAGCGTCCTTCACGAGATCGATGGCGTCTGAAGCAACATTCAGCATAATTATATAAGGATTGGGGACGAAGTGCAGAAAACTGTCGGGGATTTTGTCTACAAAACTGCCGCCGCTATCGCTGGTGACGTTGACAATCTCGTTATAGCGATTTTGGATGACGGACGCGGATTCTTGAAAAATTTTCAAAGGAACTGTTTCAAAAGTCTGGCTCAATTTTTTTCCGTTAACGTCGTCTATATCACTTGCGGGCGCTGAAATAAGTATTTCGCTGGTAAGATCGTACATTCCTTTGTCGGTGCAAGCTTTAACGCCAACAAGCGCGGCGTTTTTCAAAGACTCAACTGCAATAGAATCAACTTTAATCAAAAAGTCCTCGATATTTCCGGATTTAGTATAAGATTCGCTGAAAGATTGCAAAACCGAATCTTGCGCAGAATTTATTTGACGAGAAATTTCCGCCATTTTGAAAATCGTTTCATCAAATGACAATTCACTGCTTCCAATTTTAAATGTGCGGCGTTTCCCGATTGGCTTACTTTGGGCGGCTGCGAGCCTGTCCAATTTTTTCTGATATTCAACCAAATCTAAGCCGCATTTGCCGCAAACCTTCAGCTTGGCAACCGTTTTAGTACCGCACATTGGGCAATGATTTATCACAGAATCACCTCCAAAGGAAAGACCAATTACCAATCATACGCCAAATTGATCGCGCAGGACAACATCATGACTGCCGCCCTCAACAATGCTGGTTGCTGATACCAATGTAATTTTAGCTTTATCGCGCAGTTCAGCTAAATTCAATGCCCCGCAATTACACATTGTCGAACGGATTTTAGCCAGCGTCAAAGCAACATTATCTTTCAGCGAGCCCGCGTAGGGAACATAAGAATCAACGCCTTCTTCAAAAGAAAGTTTCTTATCGCCGCCCAAATCGTAACGCTGCCAATTACGCGCGCGGTTAGAGCCTTCGCCCCAATATTCTTTGTAGTACGTGCCGTTAATTCTAATTTTGTCAGTGGGTGATTCGTCGAAGCGGGAAAAATATCTGCCAAGCATTAAAAAATCCGCGCCCATTGCCAATGCCAGCGTCATATGATAATCGTGGACAATACCGCCGTCCGAGCAAACCGGTATATAAATTCCAGTGCGTTCAAAATATTCGTCGCGCGCCTTGCAAACATCGATAACAGCCGTAGCTTGCCCGCGCCCAATGCCCTTAGTTTCGCGCGTGATACAAATCGAGCCGCCGCCTATTCCAACTTTGATAAAATCTGCACCCGCGTCCGCCAAAAAATTAAATCCTTCAGCGTCAACCACATTGCCCGCGCCAACTTTCACATCTTCACCAAAATTTTCGTGAATGTATTGCAGAGTAATTTTCTGCCATTCGCTGAAACCTTCGGAAGAATCTATGCAAAGAACATCAGCGCCCGCATTCAACAGCGCCGGAACTCTTTCAGCATAATCGCGCGTATTAATGCCCGCGCCGACAATGTATCTTTTGCGCTTGTCAATCAGTTCGAGCGGATTAACTTTGTTGTCAGTATAATCTTTGCGGAAAACCATATAACGCAGGCGCTGTTTCTTATCAATCAGCGGCAGCATATTCAATTTATTTTCCCAAAGCAAATCATTCGCCATTGTCAAGGTAGTTGTATCGGCGTCGGCGTAAATTAATTTTTCAAAAGGCGTCATAAACTCTTGAGCCTGTTCGTCGCCGGTCATTCGCGTAATCCGATAATCACGGCTGGTGATAATCCCCAAAAGTTTACCGGTAGGTTTACCGTCTTCAGTAACCGCCATTGTCGAATGTCCGGTTTCAGCAAGGAGTTCAAGAATTTCTTTAAGCGTGGTCGTCGGCTTAACATTTGAATCGCTTGAAACGAATCCGGATTTATAATTTTTGACGCGCTTAACCATCGCCGCCTGGTCTTTAATAGACTGCGAGCCGTAAATAAACGAAATGCCGCCCTCTTTCGCGAGCGCGATAGCCATTGTGTCATTTGAAACGGACTGCATAATCGCCGAAGTCATTGGGATATTCAGCATCAATTTGGGTCCTTCACCGCGATTGAATTTTACCAGCGGCGTCGACAAATTTACATTCGTTGGTATACATTCTGTCGAAGAGTAGCCAGGCACTAACAAATATTCGCCGAAAGTGTGTGACGGTTCTTTATAGTAGAAAGCCAATGTAATTCCCCCTTCAAGAAAGCCGAGTTTTAAAATTTTCATAACCAAAATTTTTTATCAGCGTCAAATCGCCATTTAAATTTTTCGCGTAAATCGCCGGAAGTTTTATGCCGTTAAACGTGTTATTTTTAACCATTGTATAAATCGCCATATCGCAGAAAATAATTTGGTCGCCCTCGTGCAGTGGCTCGTCAAAGCTGTATTCGCCGATAACGTCGCCCGCAAGACAAGTCGCGCCGCCGAATCGATAATTGAAATTTTTCACGCCAACAGCCGCCGCCCCGATAATTTCCGGACGATACGGCATTTCTAAAACGTCGGGCATATGACAAGCCGCGCTCGCGTCGATAATCGCATTGCTGATACCATTTCGCGCAGGCTGAATTTCCAAAACCGTTGAAACCAAAAAGCCAGCGTCCAATGCAACAGCCTCGCCAGGCTCAAGATAAATTTCAACGCCAAAATTTTTCTGCAGGCGACGAATAATTTTTTTAAGCCGCTCAATATCATAATTTTTTTTAGTAATGTGATGACCGCCGCCCAGATTCAGCCATTTCATATCTTGCAAATACGCGCCGAAATTTTTTTCAACAACTGCAACAGTTTCTTCGAGCGCGTCAGAATTTTGCTCGCAAAGTGTATGAAAATGCAAGCCGCTTAATTTTTTTATCAAATCCGGTCGCGCAGATTTAAATTCGTCGAGACGCACGCCCAGCCGCGAATTTTCATTGCAAGGATCGTACATTGAAATTTTCTGCGTCGAATGTTCCGGATTAATCCTAAGCCCCGCAGATTTCACGTACTGCGCGAATTTTTCAACCTGCCGAAACGAATTAAAAATCACATGGTCGCAAATTTTAGCCAGTTCCGGAATTTCCGCCGCATTGTACGCCGGTGAATAAACGTGATTTTCGCCACCAAAATATTCTGCGCTCAATTTCGCCTCGTACAAGCCCGACGCCGCCGTTCCCGCCAAATATTTTCGTATCAGCGGATAAAAATAAAACGCCGAAAAGCACTTCTGCGCGAGCAAAATTTTTGCGCCGGTCGATTTCTGCACGTCCGATAAAATTTCCAAGTTTCGCGTCAAAAGTTTTTCGTCGATAACGTAAGCCGGAGTTTCCATTAATCCACGAGCTCCGGATTGAAATTTTCTTTCCACGGCAACCCAAATTCATTGAGCGCCGCCATAAACGGGTCGGGGTCAAATTCTTCTACATTGCGGACGCCTTTCAAATTCCATTGCCCGCTAATCAGCATAGCAGCCCCAATCATCGCAGGCACGCCCGTTGTATAAGAAATTGCCTGCGAACCAACTTCACGGTAACAAGCTTGGTGGTCGCAGACATTATAAACGTAATAATTTTTGGGCGCGCCGTCCTTTTCGCCGCGGATAATGCAGCCAATATTCGTCTTACCAACAGTGCGCGGTCCAAGCGACGCAGGGTCTGGTAATACAGCCTTCAAAAATTGCAACGGAACTATTTTTTGCCCGTGATAATCAATCGGCTCAATCGAAGTCATTCCGACATTTTCAAGGCATTTCAAATGCGTCAAATAACTTTGCCCAAACGTCATAAAAAATCTAATCCTCTGAACGCCAGGAATATTTTTCGCGAGCGATTCAATTTCTTCGTGATAAAGCAGGTACATATCCTTAACGCCGACTTCATCAAAATTGTAGACGCGCTTAATTTCCAGCGGCTTAGTCGTTACCCAATCGCCATTTTCGTAATATTCGCCGTCCGCCGTCACTTCGCGAATATTTATTTCCGGATTAAAATTCGTGGCGAAAGGATAGCCGTGGTCGCCGCCGTTGCAGTCAAGAATATCAATCGTATTAATTTTGTCGAAATGGTGTTTGAGCGCGTAAGCCGTGAAAATTCCCGTGACGCCAGGGTCAAATCCGCAGCCCAACAGCGCAGTTATCCCCGCGCGCTTAAAATCTTCGTCCAGCGCCCATTGATGTTTGTATTCAAAATAAGCTGTGTCTTCCGGTTCGTAATTCGCCGTGTCAAGGTAATTCGTCTTTGTGCGCAGGCAAGCCTCCATGATTTTCAAATCGTGGTACGGCAACGCAAGATTTATCACAACGTCCGGATTAAAAATCTCAATCAGATTCACCAGCGCCTCAACGTTATTTGCGTCGATTTGCGCGGTCGAAATTCGTGTTGAACTTTTGCCGTCGAGTTTGGATTTAATTTCGTTGCATTTTTCGATTGTGCGGCTGGCAATGCAAATCTCGTTGAAGATTTTATCATTCTGAACGCATTTATGAATGGCAACGCTCCCAACGCCGCCGCAGCCAATAATTAACGCTTTGCCCAATTTTTCGCCCTCCTAAATCTTATTAAAATTATGAAATTCTAACAAAACGCCGCTTTAAAGTCAAATACACAGAATTTCACGCCCACCACTTTCAAGCATTTTCCGCGCAAAAATTTTACCGTCAAGATTCTCACTGGAAATTTCGTCGCGCAGAATTTTTTTACCGTCCACAGAAGCTATCACCGCTCGCGCAGAATTTTTATCGGCAAAAATCCCAACCGGTATCTGACAACTGCCGCCAATTTCCTTCAAAAAATCCCGCTCAATTTTAATCGCCGCGCAAGTTTCAGCGTCATTCAAAAATTTCACCGCGTCACGAATTTTTAAATCTCCTGCGCGAATCTCGCCTTGTCCCGCCGCCGGAATTATTTCAGTCAAAATCTGCTTAATCCGCCCGCCGTAACCAAGCCGCTCAAGCCCCGCCGCCGCTAAAATTATCGCATCAAATTCGCCGCTGTCTAATTTCTTCAAGCGAGTATCGACATTGCCGCGAAGATTTTTTATCTGCAAATCCGGACGCAAATTCAAAATCTGCGCCGCTCGCCTCAAACTCGAAGTTCCAATCACCGCGCCGCTCGGTAAACTTTCCAGCGTAGAAAATTTATTGCTGACAAATGCGTCAAATGGTTGAGCGCGTTTAGTTATCGCCGCAATTTCAAATTCCGTCGGCAATTCGCTCGGCACGTCCTTTAAACTATGCACTGCCAAATCGATTTTGTTTTCGAGCAATGCAATTTCAATTTCTTTGGTGAATAAGCCCTTGCCGCCGATTTTTGCCAATGGCGCGTCTAAAATTTTGTCGCCCGTCGTTTGAATCTTGATTACTTCGACCGGAAATTTTTTGCTCAATTCCTGCGCGATAAATTCTGCTTGCCACAAAGCTAATTTGCTCGCCCGCGTTCCAATTTTAATTTTTTCCATTTGCAACCAATTCCTTAGCCAATTTAACCGCCGCCACGCCGTCTTTAGCATAGGCGTCAGCGCCCGCCGCGTCAGCGTATTCTTGAGTGAGAGCCGCGCCGCCTACCATAACTTTCGCCGTACTTCCCGCCGCGTGCAAATCCGCTATAACTTTGTCAATCTGAATCATCGTCGTCGTCATAAGCGCGCAAAGCCCGACAATATCAGCGTTATTTTCAATCGCCGCCTTCACAATTTCCGCCGAATCAACGTCTTTGCCCAAATCTATCAGCTTGAAACCGCTATTCGCCAAAAGTGCGCCCGTAATATTTTTCCCCAAATCATGAACGTCGCCCTTAACCGTCGCAATTACGAATGTGCCATTATTCGCGGTCTCCTGCGCGGGCAAAATTTCTTTCAGCTTATTAAACGCAACTCTCATAGTTTCAGCGGACAACAAAACTTGCGGCAGAAAAATTTTCCCAGATCCAAAATCTTCGCCAATATCATTCATCGCCGCCGTCAAAGCCCGCTCAGTAATTTCATTCGCAGAAAAATTTTCGTTAATCGCCTTGACAATAAGCGCGGGAATTTCGTCTTTGTCGCCCTCGATAACAGCCTGCTTAATCTGCGTCAAAATATCGCCGGAAATTACTTTGTCAGTTTTTTTTTCAGCCGTGAAAGTCAATGAGCCGCTGAGTTGCCCCAATTTGCTGAAATTCAAACCGTTAGCGTCTTTGCCGAGAAGCGCCGCACTGGCTTTGAGCGCATTTTGCATAAATTCGTCGTACGGATTCATAATCGGCGCGTCAAGACCTGCGGCAAGGCACATCGCAAAAAATGTGCTGTTAATCAGCGGGCGATTCGGCAAACCAAATGAAATATTGCTAAGCCCCATTGTCGAAGGATAACCAAATTTTTCGCGGTAAAGTTTCAGCGTCTTCAAAACTTCGTTGCAGGCGTTAGCGTCAGCCGAAATCGTCATAACCAGCCCGTCAAGCAAAAAATCACCGTCGCGCAGTCCAACAGCCTTAGCCGCGTCAATAATTTTAGCCGCAACTTCAACGCGTTCAGCCGCGGTTTTCGGCACGCCTTTATCAGTCAATGGCAAAATCAAAATCGCCGCGCCATATTTTCTAGCAAGCGGCAGAAATTTTTTAATGCGCTCAACTTCAAAGCTAACCGAATTAATCAGCGCGCGACCTGGATAAATCCGCAAGCCAGCCTCTAAAGATTTTTCGTCGCTGGTATCAATCGACAGCGGCGCATCGGTTATTTGCGAAATTTCCTTGACAGCCTGCGCCATCATTTTAGCCTGGTCAATGCCGCCAACGCCCATATTCACGTCCAAAACTTGAGCGCCCGCCTTGACTTGATTAACCGCGTCTTTCTTTACGCCCAAAAGTGAGCCTTCGCGAATTTCCGCTGCCAATTTTTTTCTGCCGGTCGGGTTAATTCTTTCGCCGATTAAAACTGTTGGCAAATTTTTATCAATGACAACGGTTTTGCTACGGCTCGAAAGTTTCAAGCGATTATCAGCCCTGCGCGAAATTGGATTGAGATTTTTAACATTCTCAGCAAGTTCACGAATATGGTCGGGCGTCGTACCGCAACAGCCGCCCAAATAACTCGCGCCCGCCTCTATCAACTTAACGCCCCAACCGCCAAAAGTTTTAGCGTCCATTGGAAATTTTGTAACGCCATTTTCAAGATACGGCATACCGGCATTCGGCTGAACACTCACCGGCACGCGGCAATTTTCCGCCAAAATTTTAACAATCGGCACAAGTTGCTCCGGACCAAGCGAGCAATTCACGCCAATAATCGACGCGCCCATTGCATCCAAAATCACGGCGGCACTTTGCGGATCTGTACCGGTAACCGTGCGCCCGTCTTCGCTGTACGAAAGTTGACAAATCACCGGCAAATTGCAAGCGTCATGAGCCGCCAATAACGCCGCGCGCATTTCTTGAATATCAATGCAAGTTTCGATAATCAGATAATCAGCGCCGCCTTCAGCTAAAAATTGCGCCTGCTCATAAAAAATTTGGTAGGCAACTTCAAAATCCAAATCGCCCAGCGGCGCAATAAATTTGCCAGTTGGACCAATCGAGCCCGCAACTTTGACATTACCGGCGGATTTAGCAATTTTCACGGCGGCTAAATTCAATTCGCGGCAACGCTCGGCAATTCCATAATGCTCCAATTTCAAACTACTCGCGCCAAATGTATTCGTTTCAATAATCGTCGCTCCAGCGTCAATGTATGCGCGATGAATTTTCCGCACGACTTCCGGATTTTCAACGTTCATTAATTCTGGACAAGCGCCAGCCTTCAATCCGCCCTTCTGCAACATTGTACCCATTGCGCCATCAAATATTTCTATCATAAAAATTACCTCGTCATTTAATTTTGTTCCACGTAAATTTTATCAAAAGTATTCTATAATTCAAGCGGCGGTGGCGATATTCATTCCGATTGTTGAACACAAGTTTTAATTCACGTTTTTTACAACGAAAAAACCCCACTCTGAAACAGGAGCGGGGCTTTTTTAGGGATTAGGGGTTAGTGGCTATGGATTAGTGATTTTTAAAGTTGCGGACCTGCAGGAACAAGCGCTTTGCCTGCCGCGTTGTATTCGTATTTGTGGAAATTCTTAATGAAACGAGCCGCAAGGTCATTAGCTTTTTTGTCCCACTCAGCAGGATCTGCATAAGTATCGCGCGGGTCAAGAATATTCGTAGCAACGCCTTCAAGTTCGGTCGGAATTTCAAGGTTGAAAATCGGCAGTTTCTTAGTCGGAGCAGATTTAATCGCGCCGCCCAAAATTGCGTCGATAATGCCGCGAGTGTCCTTAATCGAAATGCGTTTGCCGCTGCCATTCCAGCCGGTATTGACAAGATAAGCCTTTGCGCCGCTGGCTTCCATACGCTTTACAAGTTCTTCAGCGTATTTGGTCGGGTGAAGTTCAAGGAACGCTTGACCGAAGCACGCGCTGAAAGTCGGGGTAGGCTCGGTAATTCCGCGTTCAGTGCCAGCCAATTTCGCAGTAAAACCGCTGAGGAAATAATATTTAGTTTGTTCCGGAGTCAAAATTGAGACAGGCGGCAATACGCCAAAAGCGTCCGCACTAAGGAAAATAACAGATTGAGCCGCCGGACCATGGCTATCGGGGCGCACGATATTTTTAATGTGGTAAATCGGATAGCTGACGCGCGTATTTTCGGTTACGCTCTTATCTGCAAAATCAATCTTGCCGTTTTTGTCAACAGTGACATTTTCAAGCAGAGCGTCGCGGCTAATTGCGTTGTAAATATCGGGCTCGGATTCTTTATCAAGGTTAATAACTTTCGCGTAGCAACCGCCTTCAAAATTGAAAACGCCAGCGTCGTCCCAGCCGTGTTCGTCGTCGCCGATAAGCAAACGTTTCGGGTCAGTTGAGAGCGTGGTTTTGCCTGTGCCGGAAAGTCCAAAGAATATCGCGGTATTTTCGCCGTTTTTATCGGTATTCGCGGAGCAGTGCATAGCGGCAATACCTTTGAGCGGCAGGAAGTAGTTCATCATGCTGAACATACCCTTCTTCATTTCGCCGCCGTACCAAGTGTTGATAATGACTTGCTCTTTGCTGGTGACGTTGAAGACAACCGCCGTAGTTGAATTTAAGCCGAGTTCTTTCCAATTTTCAACTTTAGCCTTTGACGCATTGTAAACGACAAAATCTGGCTCTTGGTCAAATTCAGCTTGAGTTTTCGGGCGAATGAACATATTGGTGACGAAATGCGCCTGCCAGGCAACTTCCATGATAAAGCGAATCTTCATGCGAGTATCTTTATGAGTGCCGCAGAATCCGTCAACAACGTACAATTTTTTATTGGAAAGTTCCTTGATAGCGAGTTCTTTTAAAACTTTCCAGCTTTCAACGGAGCATTTTTTATTGTCGTTTTTGTATTCGTCGGAAGTCCACCAAATTTCGCCAGGCGCGCCTTCTTTGGTTGTGTCGTCGTAAACGATAAACTTATCTTTAGGAGAACGT
>CAJOIB010000014.1 GCA_905234705.1 uncultured Selenomonadaceae bacterium
AATTCCCACCGAGTAAATTGCTCGATGGGTTTTTTTAGTTGATTAAGCGGCGGCTTTGTGGTATAACCTATTTACAAATATTGTTGAAGGGATTGATGCTATTATGGCAACACCACAGGAAGTTATATTAGATTTTATGAGTTCGTTGGACAGCACAACTTACCGCTCGACGACGGCGCTTGACCAGGCAGTTAAAGCGGTTTCCAATTACAGCAGTTGGAGCGAAGCTATAAGCACTATGGTCAAGGATTGCCGCGCATACAACGGCGATTACGAAAGATTTTTATCCGAAATGTGCGATATAGTTTTAGACAATGACGATACTGGCGCGATAACCGGCGCTGACGCGGGAACTACTGATACCAAAACCGCTGAAAGTGTTGTACCGGAAAGCGGCGAATGGACTTACCCAAGCGATACCACTTTCACAATCCAAGGCTTAACCGTTAAAGTTCCGGAGCAAAGCAGCCTTAGTTCTGCCGCTCAATATATCGTTGGCGCGCTTTATACCTGGTGGATTGACGAAGCGCTCACTTTGTCGAAAGAATCTTTTGGTTTGAGCTTTGAAGAAGATGGTACTTCAGTCAATGAGATTACCGTTGAATTTTACGATAGGGCGGACGGCAAATTGGCGGCTACCGATTATTCCACAGGGCAAAAATGCGACGATCTTGTTTTGAAAATAAACCTGCATTACTACAGCATAATTGACCAGGAAGATCCAAACGGCTCAATCGATATGGAAGGCATTGTTTACCTTGACAGGACTATCGCTCACGAAATGGTTCACGCGGTTATGGCGGCGAATATCGATTATTTCAGCAATTTGCCAACCAGTTTCAAAGAAGGCGTTGCTGAATTGGTTCACGGTATCGACGACAAACGTTATAATCAGCTTAAAAATTTAGCGAGCAGTGCGTCAAGCCTCAACGCGGCATTTACCGGCAGCGGCGCGAGTACTTATGCGGCGGGTTATATGTTGCTGAGATATTTAGCTAAACAGGCGTCCGAGGATAGAGATCCTTCATACGATATTGTTGTTGACGATACCGACACCGATACCACTGACACTGATTCGACAATTACCGATACCACAAATACTGATTCAACCATTACGGATACTGATACTGGAATGGTAGATACAGACACTGGTACAACGGATACTGACACAGGTATAACAGATACTGACACAGGTACAACAGATACTGACACTGGTACAACAGATACTGACACTGGTACAACTGATACTGACACTGGTACAACAGATACTGACACTGGTACAACGGATACTGACACTGGTACAACAGATACTGGCACTGGTACAACAGATACTGACACTGGTACAACAGATACTGGCACTGGTACAACAGATACTGACACTGGTACAACTGATACCAATAATGAAACGGAAACTTCGACTTATTCGGCGGTATTCAGTGAAGATGAACTTGTCTTGACGGTCGACGGCGATTTTCCGAATAATATTTGGCTCAGTGGCGCTAATGCATTTACCGGCGAAGCGACCGAATACGGCAACGCCAATACAATTACGCTGGACGCGGCAGGCGTTACTTCAAATCTGGTTTTCGCTGGCAATAATCAAGATAACTTCATTCAAGTTGGCAGCGGCGGCTCAAGCGTTTATGGCGGCGACAGCGGAAACGATACCATGAGCGGCGGTGACGGCGTTGATATGTTCTGGTTCGGTACTTGGTTTGGCAATGACGTTGTTGTCAATTTTGAAAACGGTACGGGCGAATCCAGCGATATTATTAATTTCTACGACGACAGCCTGGCGTCAATTAGCCGCGACGACGAATATATTACCTTGACAATGATTGACGGCAGCTCGCTCAAAATTGAAGATTATGACGTTGACACCGCTATTCAATATTCAAATGACGCTACAAATATTCACGCGGCGAAAATCGGCATTACCGACGAAGATAATACTTTCACCTATGACAGCTCCGTGAATTATTATTTAGGCGGCGCGGGCGAAAATACTCTTGAGCTCACCGACGAAACCGGCAATAATGAAATTTGGCTTGACGATAGTACTTTTGAAAATATTCAAGTCATTGACGCACAAAATTCCACCTACGATAACCTGATGGCGGGCAATACTGCGGAAAATGTTATTTACGGCGGCAGCGGCACAAATAGTTTATGGGGCGGCTGGAGCACGGAAGATGACACGCTGATTGGCGGCACTGGGCAAAATAATTTCTGGTACGGTATGGACGAAGGCAACGATACTATTCAATACGCAAATGATGGCGACGTTGTGAATCTGTATGATATTTCGCTGGACGATTTGACTTTCTACGGCGAAGTTGACGGCAATTTGGTTATTCGTACGCAAACCGGCAGTTTAACTTTTGTTGACAGCGACGGGCAAACTATGAAGCTTGCTGAAGGCGGCTCTTGGAAATACGATAAAAATTCTCAAACCTGGAGTTCCGCCGAATAAAAACTTTTTCCCCACCCAAATAAAAAAGGCGCGGCAAATTTTCACCGCGTCTATTTTTTTGTCCTGCGCGAAATGCGATTAATCTTCGCTGTCAGTGGCGCTAATGTAGCATAACATAGCATCGTCAGCCTCAGTAGTTCCGCCGACAAATTTAAAATATTTCCCATCGTGCCAAATTCCATAGCTGCCTTGTGTCGAATCGTTGCCCATATCGTTTGATAAAGCAACAATTTCCTCTTCGGTCATATCCAAAGCGCCAAATGTCATAAGAACAGCCACCGCCAAAATAGTTTTCACTTCTTCACGCCGTTTATTGGCAGATTTTTTGCTCATAGATTTTAAATCTTCCAAACTGGCGCAAATATAAATTTCAACAACTTCCGCAGCGTCATTTTCCGCAAAAAGTATTACTCCGTCCGGTGAGCTAGAATTCTTTCGGTTTAAATCGCAAGCCCAAACTTTTAAATGGTTCGAAAATTCTTTGTCAAGTTCAGCTGTGCGCCGAAAATTTTTAACAGTGTAAGGATATTCGGCGTCAAGATCCTCAAAATTGTCTTCAATATCCTCAAACAAAGATTCCGCGCTTTGCGAAGTCAAAGGTACTGGACTTGCTTGTACGCTGCTCACGGTTAGCAAAAACATCATCAGTAACAAAGCAAATTTTTTCATAGCTATCGCCTCCTGCGTGATAATTATATATTTCGCCGATAAATCCTGCTTTAAAAATCGCGCCGCTTGTGTTAATATGACGAAAATTTATAGAGGTGATTTTGAAATGGTTTCAGCCAAAATGTATGAACTTGGCACGAAAAAATCTACGATTCGCACGATATTTGAATTTGGAAGGAAACGCGCGGCGGAAGTTGGCGAAGAAAATATTTTCGACTTCAGCTTAGGCAATCCGAATGTTCCAACGCCGGATTTTGTTCGCGATGCGGCGATTGAAATTCTGCAAAATTATGAGCCTTCCGCAGTTCACGGTTACACGGTCGCGCCTGGCAATCCTAAAGTTCGTGAAATTCTCGCGCAGAGCATTAATCAGCGTTTCAGTACTAATTTTGCCGGAAAAAATTTATTCATAACGGCGGGCGCGGCGGCGGCTATCACAATTTCTTTCAAAGCGCTTGCTGAATCCGGCGACGAATTTATAACTTTTGCGCCGTATTTCCCCGAATATAAAGTTTTTGTCGAATCGGTTGGGGCAAAATTGAATGTTGTCCCTGCTCAGCCCAAAGATTGGCAGATTAATTTTGCCGCCTTTGAAAAAATGTTGACGCCGAAAACCAAAGCCGTGATTATCAATTCGCCGAACAATCCGAGCGGCGCTGTTTATTCCGAAGAAACTATTAAAACTCTCGCGCAGATTTTAACCGCGAAGTCAGCGGAATTTGGCGCGCCGATTTTTATAATTTCAGATGAGCCATACCGCGAAATTGCCTATGACGTTGATGTGCCGTACGTGCCGAATTTTTATGACAATACGCTGGTTTGTTATTCATACAGCAAATCTTTTTCGTTGCCAGGCGAGCGCATTGGTTATATCGTTGTGCCGGATTCCATTGCTGATTTTGGTAAGATTTATGGCGCAGTGGCGGGCGCGGCTAGAGTTTTGACGCACGTTAACGCGCCGAGTTTGTGGCAGTTGGTTATCGCAAAATGCGCGGGCAAACCTTCAGACATTTCGATTTATGAGCGCAATGCAAAACTTTTGTACAATGGCTTGATTGACGCGGGCTTTGAATGCGTTAAACCGCAGGGCGCATTTTATCTTTTCCCAAAGGCGCTGGAGGCGGACGATTACGCATTTTGTGAGCGCGCTAAAAAATATGATTTGCTGCTTGTGCCTGGCGCGGATTTTGGCTGTACGGGATATTTCCGCGCGGCTTATTGCATTAAAACCGAGACGATTGAACGCTCATTGCCGCTCTTCAAAAAACTTGCCGCCGAATACAAATAAAAATATCAGCGCAAAAAATACAGGAATTATCATAGCCATTAGCGAATAAATTTCGGTACAAATAATTAAGGAGGCTGTTAAAATGGCTATTGATACTGTCAAGGGTAGCGGCGAAATTAAAATGCTCCGCGCCAAAGTTGATTCTTTAAAATCTGAAGTTGAGCGAATCAGCGACGCCGTTGTAAAAATTACGGCTGCGATTGACGATTTGAAAAATTTACTGTCACCGAATGTTGATGAAGAACTCGCGCAGAACTCCGCCGAAATCAAAGTTGCAAGTTCCGGCGCGCCGCTTCAAGGGCGACTCGAATTTAAAAACGGCAACTTCAAAGTCCTTGAGGGGCAGGTTCGCTTGAAGTCGAAAATTCGTATCTTTCGCGGCGATGTTAAAATTTTTGAGGACGTAATTTCTGTCATTACCAATAATGGGAAAAACGCCACGGCGGCTGTTAAAGGCAATAGATGTTGGCTGTCTTTTGATCCCAGTTTAATGCCCAGTTTATTGAAAAGTGACGTGATTTACGTTTACGAACCCGATACTGATTTACCTGGTGTTAAAACTCAAAAAACTATCGGACGCGCGGAAGTTACAAGCATTTATTCTGATATGATTGAAATCAAACGCGCTCTACATTTTAAAAACTTCAAAATTCGCATTTTCCATAGCCATGACAACAGCGTTGAATATGCTCGTATCACCGAGATACAACATAAATCTTGGGGTGGATACGCAAAAATACGTACCGATGGCGGATATTTTGTCGAGGGTGATATTATCGAGGCGTACGAAGAATTTGACGCCGACGGAACACCGATTGACCCTGTCTAATAACCAGGTTAGCTACCACTCCGGCGTCGTCGATAATGATTGGTATTTCAGGATAAGCGGCCGGAACCTTGAAATCGGCGACATTATCGAGGCTCTTGAAGGTTAAAAATTAATCAACAAAAAATAGCGCCACGCGTCCAAATCAATTTGAGATTAATGGACAGCGGGGCGTTTCTTTTTCGATTGACATATTTTTTGCCGTTTTGTAAACTACCTGCAGAGAAAAGCTCTGGTTATGAAATGTAGTTTATTGGAAGCAGGGAACACAAATGCAAAGTTTGAATCGAAATACAATGATTGCGGCGATTGCAGGCGGCATCGTTGTCGCAATAATTTTAATCGTAGGGACTTTTTGGGTTGGAAGGAGCGCCAGCCAAGATACCGAAAAAGCCGTTAGCAACGTGAGTCTGCTCTATCTTGAAGAACTCGCGGGGCGGCGTGAGCAAGTACTTTCCTCTACCTTGAATGATTATATCGGAGATTTGGACGTGGCGATTGGTCTTTTGACGAAGGAAGATTTAAGCTCGACGGAAAATCTTCAAGCGTATCAGTTGCGTATGCGGCAACTTTACGGATTGGAAAAATTCGCCTTTGTTAATGAAGAAGGTTTAATCTACACGTCCAGAGGCACTCGAACTGATATTGCGCAATATGCATTTGATTATCAGTCAATTTCTAATCCGGAAATTTCAGTTAAAGCCGCCGACGGTAATATCAAGGTTGTTATAGCCGTGCCGACTGACAGGCTGCCCTTTGAAGGTCATTTTCTGGTTGCCTGTTTTATGGAGATTGATATGGATTACATGCTCAAAAATATATCCTTTCAATCCGGCTCGAACAATACTACTTTCTGCAATATCTACACGGCGGAAGGTTATTCGCTGACTAATATGGTACTTGGCGGGCTTGCTAACGAAAATAATTTAATTGCGGCTATGGAAAATGCCGATTTTGAAGATGGCTACAACCTTGAAAATATACGCAATGATTTTGTCAAAGGCAAACGCGGCGTAACTTCCTTTACGTACAATGACGTTCGCGAAACAATGTATTATGTTCCGGTACACCGCACTGATTGGATGCTTACGTATTTGATACGGGAAAGCGTGATTAGTAAGCAAATTGACACTATTTCAGATGGCATTTTAAAAAGAAGTTTATTAATGTCGGTGCTTACTGCGTGCGTGCTGATATGCATATTTGCGATAACGATTAAACAAGCCCGCAATGCCTCAAAACTTGCACTTGAGCGAGAAACCGCTGAAATGATGCAACAAGAACTTGAAGAGCGAATTTCCCTGCAGGACGAACTTTTAGAGCAGGAGAAAAAGCGCGCGCAACAGGATAATATGATTAATGCGCTGGCGGCGGATTATAAGAGCGTGTATTACGTCAATCTGGACAACGATCAAGCCACCTGCATTAGAAATGATTCTGCAGATACAGAATTTGCGCAGGGCGAGACTTTTGGATTCACAGGAACTTTCACGCGATACGCCAATGAGCACGTTGCTGACGAGTACAGGGCGATTTTCCTTGACTTCATTAAACCGGAAAATATTCGCGCAGAATTGAAGAAAAACGTAATTATCGCTTGCCGTTATCTGGTTTGCAAAAATGGCGTCGAAAGTTATGAAATGTTGCGCATGGCGGACGTTAATAGCAGCAAGGCAAACGCTGATAAAATTGTCAATGCTATCGGTATTGGCTTTACGGATATTGACGCTGAAATGAGAGATTCGCTCGCGAAAAATCAGGCGCTCAGCGAAGCCTTGAAAACCGCCAAAGAAGCTAGCAAAGCCAAAACTATTTTTCTGTCAAATATGTCGCACGAAATACGGACGCCTATGAACGCGATTATTGGCTTGGACGCGCTCGCACTCAATGAGCCGAATTTGTCCGCCGTTACCAAAGATTATCTTGAAAAAATCGGCAGCAGCGCTAAACATTTGCTGAGCTTGATTAATGATATTCTCGATATGAGCAGAATTGAATCCGGTCGAATGGTGCTCAAAAATGAAGAATTTGCATTTTCTAAATTGATAGAGCAGATTAACGTTATTTTCAGCGGGCAGTGCCAGGAAAAAGGCTTGGAATATAATTGCCACATTAACGGGCAACTGAACGATTATTATATCGGCGACAGTACGAAAATTCGCCAGGTGCTTATAAATATTCTCGGCAACGCTGTAAAATTTACCCCGAAGGGCGGCAATGTCGAATTATCAGTAGAAAAAACCGGCGGCTTTAGTGAAAAATCTACCCTGCAATTCAAAATCAGCGATACCGGAATTGGTATGAGCAAAGAATATCTGCCCAAAATCTTTGACACATTCAGCCAGGAAAATTCGGGCGCGGCGAATAAATATGGCAGTTCCGGACTTGGCATGGCAATCACCAAAAGGATTGTCGATATGATGAACGGCGAAATCAGCGTTGACAGCGAAAAAAATGTAGGCACGACCTTTGTTGTGACTATCACGCTGATGGATTCTAACAGAAAAATTTCAAGCGAATCTGACGAAATTGATATACTCGTGCAGGATATGAAAGTGCTCGTTATCGACGACGATATTGTTGCTTGCAATCAAGCTAAATTAGTTTTGTCGAAGATAGGAATAGCCGCTGAGACGGTTCAATCCGGAAAAATGGCTGTCGAAACAGTTAAACTTAGTCAGGCAAGGCAAGAGCCGTTTAATCTGATTATTGTAGATTGGCAGATGCCGGAAATGGACGGCTTAGAGACAACCAGGCAAATTCGTTCGATAATTGGCAAAGAAACTGCGATTATTATTCTGACGGCGTATAATTGGGACGATATTTTTGAAGATGCGGTTTCAGCGGGTGTTGATAGCTTTATCGCAAAGCCGCTTTTCTCAGAAAACCTGCTCAACGAATTAAAGAATGTCTTGAAAAATAAAAAGCCGACCTCTATTGTCAAAGAGAATCAGCACAAAGCCGATTTGCAGGGGCGGCATATCTTGTTGGCGGAAGATATGGAAGTCAACGCGCAGATTATGATTGAAGTATTGTCAATGCGCGAAATGGAAACGGATCACGCCGTGAATGGCAAAGAGGCTGTCAATTTGTACGAGTCGAAACCGGAAGGTTATTATGACGCGATTTTAATGGATATGCGTATGCCGGAAATGGACGGGCTTACTGCGAGCCGAACGATACGCGCCTCTAAACGTGCGGACTCCGCGACAATTCCGATTATCGCCCTAACTGCAAATGCATTCGATGAAGATGTTCAACGCAGTCTGCAAGCGGGGCTTAATGCGCATTTGAGTAAGCCAGTAGAACCGACGGTACTTTTTGAAACGCTCGAAAAACTGATTAAAGATTAAGCGTATTTTTTCGCAAAAAGAAATGCCGAATCAATCATTAAACTCAATTTCGCATTCAAACATTCTGTTCCAAGGATTTGTGACTTTCAAATCGCGCAGAAATGCAAAGGGCGGCAAATTATTTTTCGCAAAATCATTCATAAGCCGCGTTTCTTCCGCTTCAACAGCCGCGCGCTCGTCATTAAATTGATAATAGCTGACAGGATTAAGTTTGTTGCCGACAATCGTACGAATATTCGCCTGGTACGCCCAATCGTCGAGATAACGCCGCGCCAAAAGTTTATTCTTGGATTCAGCGCTCATATTTTTAGCAAGAACGCCCGTCGCCAGCGCAAAGCCCGTTGAATTGGTCGCAGTATTCCAGCCCGCGTAAGACTGCAATTTGAACAGCAAATTTTTATCGTGAAGAATTTTCATCAGCGCATTGTCCGCGCCATTCGCAAAATTAATATCAGCCACGCCCACCAAATAACCAGCATTAACATAATCTTCAACCATATCGGCAAAAATTTTCGTACTGGCGCTCGGCGTCAAATTCGGCTGAAATTCCGTACCGTCCGGCTTGCGATTGTGCGCCCAAAAAGTGTCGCCGTAAAAATCCGTATTCACCAACATAACAAAATCAGCGCGCTTGGGATTGTCAACAACCTTGCCGCCCAAAATTATCACCGCGTCATTAATCGAATCGCCAATCGGTTCAGCGGAAAATGGCGGAATAGTTTTCGCGCCCTTGCCCTTGTTGTAGCGAATAAAAATTTTCGGCGTCGTACCGCGCATTTCATTAACCGCGCGCGTCAGCAACAGCAAATTAAATTCGTCGATACCAGCGAGCGATTGAAATTTAGTCTTAGGAATATTTTCCGCATAGGCAAGAAGTTTGCGATTTTCCCTGTGTGTCTGACTGAGCGGCGAATTGTCATCGCGCCCAATGATTAAATAACTGATAACGCCGTCATTTGCAAAATCGATAAGCTTTTTAGTGGCGGCGAAATTTTTATTGCGGCGTTCGAGCCAATCACTTAAAATTTCCGCGGGAATGCTATTTTCCAGATAAACCAGATTATTTTTATCGTCGACAGTCAAGCCGGAAATTTCCTGTTTGTCGAGCAGCGACGTATATTTGAAAATTTTTTCGCCGTATTCCGCATAGTAGCTGGGCTCTTCAATATCGCCCGCCGTGCCGGTATGCGGCGTTCTCATTAACGAGCCGAAAATATAAATCTTCAGCCTGGGATTATCGGCGTGCAATTTTTTGAAACGTTCGACGCGCGCTGAAATAATTTCGCTGTCAATTTCGTGTTTGCGCGAAGGGATTAATCCGCCATACAACATTGAATCGGACGCAATTACCGCCGCTCGCGCAGATTTAGAATTTTTTTCCAGCCAAGCCCAAAGTTCGTCTGTGTGCGAATCCGAATTTTCCACGCTCAATAATTTTTTCGGCGGCAATAAAATTTCGTAGCCGAGTTGTTCAATGACTTCCGCGGTTTGCTGATACGAAATCGGGCGGTTGTCGTGCGGCACGAATAAAATTTTTTCTTTCGCCAGCGCCGAATTGTCCTGCGGCATTAAGCAAATTAACAGCATTAATAAAATAATTTTCTTTATCATAAGTGTTGCCTCCAAAAAAAATAGCGGTCAAGCTTTCACTCAACCGCCTAAACCAAACTTTATCAATGAAAGGATTTGATTTTTTATGATGCCGAAGGCCGGACTCGAACCGGCACGTTGTTGCCAACGGCAGATTTTGAGTCTGCTGCGTCTGCCAATTCCGCCACTTCGGCGTTACGGGCGTTATATTACCACTAAGATTTTAACTTGTCAAGTACCAGAAAATTTTTGACGGGCGGCAGGATAAATTATCGCCTTGCCGAATGTAATCACAAAGCTTAGAATTTTTTTTGTAGTATTGGAGGGGTCTGAATGTCGAAAAAGTATTACAATACTAAAATTGTCGGCGTTGGCGGCGATGTGTCCAAATTTTTGAGCGTCATTAAAATGATGGTGCTTTTCGATGATTCAATGGTATTGCCGGAACTTCGCGAATTTTCGGTTCTGCACAGCGGCAATCGCCTTGAAGGCGTGATTAAGCCTGGCGATATTCTCAAAATTGCCGACAGCGAATTTACGATTGTCAAAGTTGGCGACGAAGTCCACAGCAACATTCGCACGCTTGGGCACATTATCATTAAATTTGACGGCGGCGCGGGCGAACTTTTAGCTGGCAGCATTCACGTCGAAGACAAGCCGATTCCGCAGATTCGCGTTGGCGACGAAATTTCGATAAGTGAAGCGGGCGCGGCGGCTCTCAAAGGCAAGAAAGTTTCAATCGTTGGCGCGGGCGGCGAATTGAGCAAGACGGTTGCGCACATTCTTCTTGACAGCGGCGCGGAAATTGTTGGCGAAGCGGACGCTGATATTGTTGTGAATGTAAAATAATTCGACGCTAATTTAGTTGATAAAAATTTTGCCGTCGTCCAAATGCGGGCGGCGGTTTTTCTTTGCAATAAAAAAGCCGACAAAGTTGAAACTCCATCGACTAAAAAATTTTGTAAAAGCTTTATATTTTTATTGGAAATGGATTTTTAAATGTGTTGGCGATTTTCTTTCGCAATAAAAAATTTAATCGTACTTAAACGCCTGCAGAGAATTTTGTAAATCCTGCGCGAGTTTGGAAAGTTCATCGCTGGCGGAAGCAATTTCTTCAGCAGAGGCAGATTGTTCTTCGGACGCCGCGGAAACATTTTCCATTTCGTGCGAAACGTGGACGCTCTTATCGGAAATGGCTTGCGAATTATCACGAATCTTTTCAGTAGCCTTGGCGATGGCGTCAAGTTCCGTAACCATATTTTTCGCCGCAACAGCAACATTATCGGTCGCGCCGCGTATATCTTCAAAAGTATCGCGCAGTTTTTCAACGGATTCAGTGCCTTCCTTAACGGCGGTAGTACCTTTTTGCATTGAATCAACAGCGCTTGTCGTTTCAGCTTGAATATCGCCGATAAGCGCCGCGATTTTTTGAGCCGCGCCTTGAGATTCTTCCGCCAATTTACGAACTTCTTCAGAAACAACCGCAAAGCCGCGCCCGTGCTCACCTGCGCGAGCCGCTTCAATCGCTGCATTCAGCGCAAGTAAATTCGTCTGGTCAGCAATGCCAGAAATAGCCTCAACGATTTGCCCAATTTCTTGTGAACGTTTGCCGAGTTTGTCAACGGTGGCGGCGGAATTGTTAACGATTTTTTCAACGCTGATAATCTGATTGACGGCGGCGTCAACAGCCTGGTTACCAACAACGGCTTGATTATTCGCCTTGGTGGCGTGCGAAGAAACTTCGTCCGCGGTCTTCCCAATATTATCGATTGACTTCATCGCGGCGTTAATTGAGTCGAGCGAATCACCAACGCTTTGCTGTTGTTCGGAAACTTCACCGGCAGAATTTGTAACCGATTGAGAAACTTGCTCGGACGCTTGAGCTGATTGACGCGCGCTGGCGTTTAACTCTTGCGAAGAAGCCGCGAGCCGTTCCGCCGAATTACTTGTTTTTTGAATAAGGTTGCTGATGGTTTCGCGCATATCACGAATTGCCTGTGACATTGCTCCAAATTCATCGCCGCGGTCTGGGTCGATAAGATCACTGCGTCTGAAATCGCCGCCTCGTAACAAACCAAAAAGCGTAACCATTTTTTCAAGCGGATTTGTAATTGACTTCATAACAATGGTACTGACGCTAATCAAAACGACAATCATCACGCCAACGACGATAAAAATATCGCGCACGATACCGCCGACAGCTTCTTGACTTCTGTCCCAAGTGGCTTGCGAACGCTCGCCAACGCCAACGTAAAGCTGAGAAAGCGCGCCGCCCAATTTCACAGCATCGCCCAATGTATTCGCTTCATAATACTCGACGGAATTTTTAATGTGATTGTAAATAGTCATATCGTCCGCGCCGATTGGAGCGCGCATATTCACAAGGTGCTCCGAAGAATTTCTGAAGTTGTCCCACATATGCCGAATATCACTTGCCTCGGCAACCAGCGATTTATCCGAATCCGTTGCAACAATCGCCTCGTATTCTTGAAGTGCCTCTTCAAAAGTTTTTATGGCGTTATCGTATTTGTCTTTACGCGATTTGATAAGGTCGGGGTCTTGAGTCAGCGGCGTCAAAGTTGCCTGGATTTGCGCATATCTCATTGCGTAAAGCGCGTTGCCGATTTTGCGGTTGGATTGTAAATAGCGGTTGTACATTTGGTCCATTTCGCCCTCGGCGGTTTGCGCGGCGAAGTAGCCGATTGCGCCGATAACCACCATGCCTAAAATCGCCACAATGTTAATAAGAATAAGTTTCATTCTAACCGATAAATTATTCATTGACTAGAATTCTCCTTTGTAAGATATAAAAAGTCGACAAAGTTTAGAACTCCGTCGACTTGGGGAAATGTTTTTTTTAAATAAGCAAAAGTTAATCGTACTTGAATGCCTGCAAAGAGTTCTGCAAATCTTGAGCGAGTTTGGAAAGTTCATCACTGGCGGAAGCAATTTCTTCAGCAGATGCAGATTGCTCTTCGGACGCCGCGGAAACACTTTCCATTTCACGGGAAACGTGCCCGCTCTTTTCGTTAATCTTCTCGGAATTATCGCGAATCTTCATAGTTGCCTTGGCGATAGCGTCAAGTTCGCGAACCATATTTTTCGCTTCAACTGCAACGCTGTCAGTCGCTCCACGAATATCTTCAAAAGTATCGCGCAGTTTTTCAACGGATTCAGTACCGGCACGAACAGCCGCGTTACCTTTTTGCATTGAATCAACGGCGTTAGTAGTTTCAGCTTGAATATCGCCAATAAGCGTAGCGATTTTCTGAGCCGCCTCTTGAGATTCTTCAGCCAATTTACGAACTTCTTCAGAAACAACAGCAAAGCCTCTGCCGTGTTCACCGGCGCGCGCAGCTTCGATAGCGGCGTTGAGTGCGAGCAAGTTAGTTTGTTCAGCGATACCGGAAATAGCCTCGACGATTTGCCCGATTTCTTGAGAGCGTTTGCCGAGTTTGTCAACAGTAGCGGCGGAATCATTAACGATTTTTTCAACGCTGATAATTTGATTAACAGCAGTATCAACAGCCTGGTTACCGACGGTAGCTTGATTATTCGCCTTGGTGGCGTGCGAGGAAACAGTGTCAGCAGTTTTACCGAGTTTGTCAATGGAAGTCATAGCGGCGTTAATTGAGTCGAGCGAATCACTGACGCTTTGCTGTTGTTCGACAACGGCGCTTGCGGAATTTGTGACTGACTGCGCGACTTGCTCAGACGCCTGTGCAGATTGGTGGGCACTTGCCGTTAATTCTTGGGAAGATGCGGCAAGTTGTTCAGAAGAATGACTTGTTTTCTGAATAAGATTGCTGATAGTTTCGCGCATATCGCGAATTGCCTGTGACATTGTACCAAATTCGTCACCGCGATCGGGGTCAATAAGTTCACTGCGTCTGAAATCGCCGCCCCTGAGCAACCCGAAAAGTTTAACCATTTTTTCAAGCGGAGTGGTAACAGACTTCATAATCATTGTACTGAAAACGATAAGGATAGCGATCATTGCGGCGGTAATGATGAAAGTTCTTGTAATGAGAGCGTTAACGCCGTCAATAGCATGATCCATCATTTGGTCAGCTTTTACGCGGACTTTGTTAAGCATTTCGCCGGAAATATCGCCGATAGCAACAGCGTGCGGGATACCATTTTGTTCGTAGTAATGCATAGCCGCGTTTCTGTGGTCGGCAAGTACGTTGCTGTCAGTCAAAGCTTCGGGCGGCGGCGCCATTTTCATTAATGCGTCACCGGTTTTTTTAAATTCAGCCCATTCAGCCTTAGCGGGCGCGAGTTCCGAAATTAAATCTGGGTCGTCGCCGATAATTTTTTCATAAGCTGCAAGACTTTCTTCAAAGTCGCTAACTGCGCTGTTGTACTTTTGAATGCGTGAATTTCCCAGCGCAACGTCAGTTGACAAAGGGAATACCGACATTTGAACCTGTGCATAGCGCATTGAATAACGGCAACGCGCAACGTAATAAATCGAATTTAAATATCGCTTGTACATTACCTCCATGTCCTCTTTGGCACTGTTCACGGAAGAATATCCTGTAAATCCGAGAACGATAATGCCAATGGCCGCCACGATGTTAAGTATGATTAACTTCACGGAAACCGATAAGTTATCGAACATAAGACTTTTCCCCTTCCATATTTGGTAATTGAGTTGTTATTATATATAAAAAGTCAACAAGGTGCAACCCAAGCTGACTTGTAAATTTTAAAATTTTTTAGCGGAAAAAAATCAGTCGTATTTGAAAACTTGAATTGTGCCTTGTAAATCCTGCGCGAGCCGTGCAAGTTCGTCGCTGGCGGAAGCAATTTCTTCGGCAGAGGCGGATTGCTGTTCGGACGCCGCAGAAACACTTTCCATTTCGCGGGAAACGTGCGCGCTCTTATCGGAAATAAGCTGTGAATTATCGCGAATTTTTTCGGTAGCTTTGGCAATGGCGTTCAGTTCAGTAACCATATTCTTTGCTTCACCGGCAACGTTATCGGTGGCAATGCGAATATCTTCAAATGTGCCGCGCAATTTTTCAACGGATTCAGTACCGGCTTTGACGGCGGCGTTGCCCTTTTGCATTGAGTCGACGGCGTTAATGGTTTCGGTTTGAATTTCGCCAATCAATTCAGCGATTTTTTGAGCCGCGCCTTGAGATTCTTCCGCAAGTTTTCTAACTTCTTCAGAGACAACCGCAAAACCGCGTCCGTGTTCACCTGCGCGAGCGGCTTCGATAGCGGCGTTGAGTGCCAAAAGATTTGTCTGCTCAGCAATTCCCGAAATGGCGTCAACGATCTGCCCAATTTCTTGTGAACGTTTACCGAGTTTATCAACAGTCAAAGCGGAGTCGTTAACAATTTTTTCGACGCTGATAATTTGATTGACGGCGTCGTCAACTGCTTTGTTACCAACAACGGCTTGATTATTCGCCTTGGTGGCGTGCGAAGAAACGGTGTCAGCAGTTTTGCCGATTTTGTCAATCGAAATCATTGCGGCGTTAATCGATTCGAGCGAATCACCAACACTTTGCTGCTGTTCGACAACCGCGCCTGCAGAATTTGTAACGGATTGAGCAACCTGTTCAGAGGCTTGTGCAGATTGACGGGCGCTCGCGTTTAATTCTTGGGAAGACGCGGCAAGCTGTTCCGCGGAATGGCTGGTTTTAGTAATCAGATTTGCAACAGTTTCGCGCATATCACGAATAGCAATGGCGATAGCGCCAAATTCATCGCCGCGGTTGGTATCGAGCAAGCCGCTCATTCTGAAGTCGCCGGATTTAAGACGCCCAAAAAGTTCCGACATTTTTGAGAGCGGATTGGTAACTTCATTTCTGATAATGTAACTGATAAAAGACGTCAACAAAATCATTACGACGGTAACAATGAAAGTTGAACGAATCGTTTCGCTGACGGATAAATCGCTGCGTTTTTTAGTTATATCGGATTGTTCCTTAACCTGTTCATCGATTTTCAAAAGTTGCGAGGCAAGCTCAGTGGCGATTGGCATAGTTTCAGATTGATAAAAACCTAAAGATTCTTGAGTATAAGCGCCAAGAGCCGCGGGGTCGCTTGCAACATTTGCGGGCGGGCGTTTGCTCATAAGACTATCGCCCAATGTTTTCAAACGCGCGAAAGTTTGCGTCATTTGTTCAGCTTCAGAGAGCAAATCGGGGCTGTCGGAAATAATTTGTTTGTATTCAGCAACATCATCTTCAAAAGCTTTCATAGCGCCGTCGTAACTTGTATGGCGGAATTGCAGGACAGAAGCATCTTCAGTTATCGGAGTTAACGCCATTTGAATAAGCGCAAATCTCAGCTGATAACGCGCGTCACCGGTAAGGCGGGTGCATTGCAGGTATCGATCGTACATAACGTCCATATCGGTTTTAGCGTTTTGAACAGCGCCGTAACCCACATAACCGATAACAATCATACCGAGCGCCGCCGCCACATTCAAAATGATTAGCTTCACTCCCACCGACAGATTTTTCATTAGTTCATCCATTAAAATTCCCCTCTCTCCATTTGGTTAAATTTTCGCTTGAAATTGAACTGCAACCGCACTTAATTTCAAAAAAACTGCGTTAATGATACCACAATCAGTCAAGATTAGTCTAGCCGTTTTGAAATTTTATCAATAAAAATAGCGACTCAATCAGCAATGACTGAATCGCTAATCGTTTTGGTAAATTTTTTAAATCAGTATATTTGATAATTAACTCCTTCAAAACAGTTCTAATTATAAATCGTTGCAAACACCGGCGAAATTAAATGCGCCGCCAATTTTAATCTTCCTCTAATAAATTGACGCGCCATATTTTTTTTGTTAAACTAATCGCCGTTAATTGATTGGAGGTAATTTACATGGCAAAAGATAAGATTCAAAAAGTTGTGCTGGCATATTCCGGCGGGCTGGATACTTCGGTTATCATTCCGTGGCTCAAGGAAAATTACGGCTGCGAAGTTATCGCGGTTTGCGCTGACGTTGGACAGGGCGACGAGCTTAACGTTGTTCACGACAAAGCTTTGAAGTCCGGCGCGTCGAAAGTTTTCATTGAAGATTTAACCAAAGATTTTATTGAGAATTACATTTTCCCGACGCTCAAAGCTGGCGCTGTTTACGAAGAAAAATACTTGCTGGGAACGAGTTTTGCGCGCCCGATTATCGCGAAAAAATTGGTAGAAATTGCGAAGGCTGAAGGCGCGGAGGCTATTGCACACGGTGCGACCGGCAAAGGCAACGATCAAGTTCGTTTTGAATTGACGGTTAAAGCGCTTGCTCCGGAATTGAAAATTATTGCGCCGTGGCGTGAATGGGAACTTGACAGCCGCGAATCTGAAATTGAATACGCGAAAAAGCATGACATTCCCATTGCCACTGAAAATAAAAAATACAGCATGGACAGAAATATTTGGCATTTGTCGCACGAAGGTTCGGATTTGGAAGATCCTTGGAACGCGCCGAATAATTCAATGTTTTTAATTTCAAAAGCGCCGGAAGATGCGCCCGATAAGCCCGAAGAAATTTCCATCGATTTTGAGGCGGGCGTGCCGGTTGCGATTAATGGCGTCAAGAAAGATTCTGTCGCGCTTGTAACCGAGTTGAATGAAATTGGCGCGCGCAATGGCATTGGTATCGTTGACATTTGCGAAAATCGCCTTGTTGGTATGAAGAGCCGCGGCGTTTATGAAAATCCTGCCGGTTCGATTTTGTATTACGCTCACCGCGAATTGGAATATCTTTGCCTCGACCGCGCAACTTTCCATTTCAAGCAGCACGTTGGTATTAAATATGGTGAATTGGTTTATGACGGTATGTGGTTTGCTCCTCTGCGCGAGGCGTTGGCGGCGTTTGTCGACGAAACTCAGAAAACGGTTACCGGCACTGTCAAATTGAAACTGTACAAGGGCAATATCATTTCCGCCGGTTCTAAATCGCCAAATAGTTTGTATAGTCAAGAATTTGTGACGTTTGAGCACGACGACGTTTATAATCAAGCTGACGCTACAGGCTTTATTAATTTGTTTGGTTTGCCGCTGAAAGTGCGCGCGCTGGTGAATAAGAAATGAGCGAAAAACTTTGGGGCGGGCGCTTTGAAAAATCGACTGACGAAATGATTAACGATTTTCAAGCGTCGATAAATTTTGACAAGCGGCTTTACCGTGAAGACATCGCCGGTTCGATTGCCCACGCGAAAATGCTTGCCAAATGCGGGCTGATTTCTGCCGACGATTTACAGAAAATTATTGCCGGTTTAAAAAAAATTCTCGCGCAGATTGAGAGCGGCGAATTTCAATTCAGCGCGGAACTTGAAGATATTCATATGAACATTGAAAAGGCGCTGACTGACGATATTGGCGAAGCTGGCGGGCGTTTGCACACTGCGCGAAGTCGTAATGATCAAGTTGCGTTGGATATGCATATGTACGTTCGGCGGCAGGTTGAGGAAATTCAGCGGCTGATTATCGAAATGCAAAAGGCGCTGGTTGACGCGGCGGAAAAAAATTTAGGCGTGATAATGCCAGGCTATACTCATTTGCAGCGCGCACAGCCGATTTTATTTTCGCATCATTTGTTGGCGTACTTTGAAATGTTGCAGCGCGACAGCGACAGATTTTGCGGCGTTTACGACCGCGCGGATATAATGCCGTTGGGAGCGGGCGCGCTTGCCGGTACGACTTTGCCGATTGATAGAAAATTCGTTGCCAATGAGCTTGACTTTGACGCGATTTATTTGAACAGCCTGGACGCGGTTTCTGACAGGGATTATATTTTAGAATTTTTATCGGCGGCGTCGATTTTGATGGTTCACCTTTCGCGTTTCAGTGAAGAAATAATTTTGTGGTGCAGCCGCGAATTTAATTTTGTCGAATTGGACGACGCGCATTGTACCGGTTCTTCGATGATGCCGCAGAAAAAAAATCCCGACGTGCCGGAACTGATTCGTGGAAAGACTGGGCGCGTTATCGGTCATTTAATGGCGATGCTGACGACGGTTAAGGCTCTGCCGCTTGCTTACAATAAGGATTTGCAAGAGGACAAGGAAGGCTTATTCGACGCCATTGACACGGTTAAATTTAGTCTGGCGGTATTCGCGCAGATTGTCGCCGGTATGAAGATTAAGGCTGAAAATATGCGGCGCGCTGTCGAGGAAGATTTTTCCAACGCGACTGATTTAGCTGATTATCTTGTCAAAAAAGGCGTTCCATTCCGGCAGGCGCACGAAATTTCCGGCAAACTTGTACACCATTGCATTGAGCGCGGAATTTATTTGAAGGATTTGACGCTCGACGAATTTAAAAATTTCAGCGATAAATTTGACGCCGATATTCACGAGGCAATTAAGCCGGAAACTTGCGTTAACAATCGCAATTCATTTGGCGGCACTTCGACCGAACAGGTTAAAATGCAAATTGCCGAAGCGCGCGCCTGGATTAACGAAGTTGAATAGATTTTGATTTTTTCGCGGTTAATAAAGCCGCGTATTTTTTTTGATATTTTTTCTAAGAGCGCCGAGAAAATGATTATTAATTTGAGGCAGGGCTTTTCAAAAATCCGGCGAATTTTGAGAGCGAAATGATTTTTGGAGGTAATTTGCTATGTTAAAAAAAATAATCCCATTGGCACTGGCGGCGGCGTTTGCAGTACCGACTTTCGCGCCGATTGACAATCCAATTATTTCAAAGCCGATTGTGGCAGAGGCTAAGGCTAAATCTGACATTCCCAAAGGCAAAGTTAAAAAGCTTGAACTTGGCACTGTGACGGTTTACAAATTCGGCAAAATCAAACTCCACGCTTACAATACGAATGACGCTTTGAGCGATGAATTTTACGCTCTCGAATCGAAAGATGGAGTTGTGCTTATTGAGTCCGGCGCTATGAAAGCTAACGTCGCTGAATTTAATGAATATCTTAAAAAATTGAACAAGCCGCTCGTTGCGCAGTTACTTTCCTATCACCCGAACGGCTACAGTATGTTCGACGGCGACGCTAAAATTTACGCGACCGCTGGTGCATTGGCGAGTTGGCAAGAGGGTGGCGGCGTTTACGCTTTGACGCAAAACTTTATTCAAGGGTTCGGCGCTGATAAAGTTGCTGGCGATTTGCCCGAAGATGCGTCCGTTGTTCGCGTTGGACAGACAATCACAATCGCTGGTATGGAATTTAAAATTTTGCCCACGCCCGACGTCGAAGGAAATTACGCCATTGAAATTCCCGCGATTAATTCGGTTTACCGTCATATGATGGGCTCG
>CAJOIB010000015.1 GCA_905234705.1 uncultured Selenomonadaceae bacterium
CTGATTAGCAGCGGCGCGATTGATATTATTGTCATTGACTCGGTCGCGGCGCTTGTTCCGAAAGCTGAAATTGACGGCGAAATGGGCGAATTGCAAGTTGGTTTGCACGCGCGAATGATGAGTAAGGCAATGCGCAAACTCGCCGGTACGATTAGCAAGACTGACACAATCGCAATTTTTATTAACCAACTGCGCGAAAAAGTTGGCGGATTCAGTCCCTTTGGTCCGGCTGAAACGACAACCGGCGGGCGCGCGCTTAAATTTTATTCGTCAGTTAGAATTGATGTGCGCAAGGGCGAACCAATCCGGCAGGGCGGTGAACAAATTGGAAATAAAGTTAAGCTTAAAATCGCCAAAAATAAAGTTGCGCCGCCTTTCCGTACCGCGGAATTTGATTTGATTTATGGGCAAGGTTATTCGCGCATTGGTGGAATTTTAACGGTAGGCGTTGGGCTCGAAATTATCAAGAAAAGCGGCGGCAGTCATTACTACGAATCCAAAGAGCGCTTTGCAAAGAGCAGCGCTGAAGCTGAGCAATATTTAGTCGAACATCCGGAAATTGCGGACGAAATTGAGCGCAAAATTCACGAACGCCTTAGGAGCGGTGAGGAAATTCCGGACGCGGTCGCGCCGATGGATCATGGCGAATCTGAAACCAGCGAAAACTTTACTGCTGAAACTTTCGACGAATAAATTTCCACGCCTTGACAAGTAATTATCTGCGCTGTAAAATTCAATCAAAATTTGCAATGATTTTTTGATTGGAGATGATAATATGGAAATTATTGATGTCAAGGCTATGTGGGAAGAAATGAACGAAGCTGACGAAGTTAAATTCAAAAAACAGGACGCGCTTGATTGGGACGACGACTGGGACGATGATTGTTGCTGTTGTTCGGGCGGCTATTCAAAATAATTCTCAATTCATATGATATTTGATGGCGGTGCTTTTCAGTGCCGCTTAATTTTTATTTGGGGGACGAAATGAAAAGTTCACTTTACAATATTTTTTTCCCGTACGAAGAAAAATTTATCCTGTACAATGCGGCTTCGGGCAATGTGATTTTGACAGACAGGGCGGAAATATCCGGCGGCGATGTTCCAACAGGAAAATTATCGGCAATGGGTTTTTTGGTCGAAGAAAATCTTGATGAATTTCAAAATCTGGTTGAGCGGGCGGAGGCTCATATCTGCTCTTCGCGGAAAAATAAATTCCGGATACTGACGACGACGGCGTGTAATGCAAAATGCCCGTACTGTTACGAAAAAGGCGCGGCGATTTATTCAATGAACAAAGCCACTGCCGAAAAAACCGCGGCGTTCGTTGCCGATTTATCCAAAAACAAGCGCGAATTGGAAATTGAATGGTTCGGCGGCGAGCCTTTGTTAAATGCGGCGGCTATCGATTATTTCACTGAAAAATTAAACGCTCTGAAACCGGACGCTTTAAAATTCGAGGCGTCAATGATTTCTAACGGTTATCTGGTAAATGACGCGATTATTCAAAAAATGCGTGGCGTGTGGAATGTAAAGCGCGTTCAAATTACGCTTGACGGTCTCGCAACTGAATATGAGCGGGTTAAATCTCTCGGAAAAAATTCTTTCGACAGGGTTATCGAAAATATTAGCAAATTGTGCGCGGCGGATATACAGGTTGATATTCGGTTGAATTTCGGTGTTGAAAATGTCAGCCACATTGAGGCGGTTATAGAATTTTTGTCGCAGTGCGATTTTAAAAACAAAATTTATGTGTACGTCGCCAAGATTAACACTGACGAAAAAACCGATAAATTTTTGCTCGAACAAGAGACGATTTATCTTTGCAATGTGCTTTATCGATATGGTTTTCTGCGAACTAAAGATATTCTGCCAAAAACTTTAAAAAGTCCGTGCGCCGCTTGCAGAGCCGATTATTTTACTGTTCATCCGAGCGGCAAATTGTACAAGTGCGATAGAAAAATGCTGTCGGAAAAATCTATCGGCGACGTTGAAAATTACGACATTGCCGAACTGACAAAAAAAACTAAATCGTGGCTGGGCGTGAAAGTTGAGGAGCGCTGTAAAAAATGCTCGCTGCTCCCGCTGTGCTGGAATGGCTGTATTTATGATCGCTTGAATGGGCTTGACAGGTGCTATTTAACGCGCGGAATTGTCGGCAACCGCTTGAAACTTTTTGTACGCGAAATAATGAATAGGAAGGCTGCACATGGAAGATAAGCTGACGGTTATAATGAAAATCACGGACAGCTGTAATTTGTCCTGCAAACATTGTTATGAGGGGAAAATCGCGCGCAAGAAAAATTTTTTTATGAGCGATGCTGTTTTGGAAAAATCGATACAGCTGATTCAGGCGAATTATAAATTTGTAAAATATTCGTGGTTTGGCGGCGAGCCAATGACGGTGGGAATTGAATTTTTTCAGCGTGCGGTACATTTTCAGCAAAAATATAACGCCGGAAATATCATCGGCAACAGCATTCAGACAAACGGCACGCTTTTAAATTTGGACTGGATAAATTTTATTTCGGATAACAAATTTAATCTGTCGGTATCGTATGACGCGCAATTTAACGACGTACTCCGCCAGCAAACCGCGCTTGTTGAGAAAAATTTAAATCTGTTGCGCCGCCACGAAAAGCCTTTTAATATCTTGTGCACGGTTCACTCAAAAAATTATCAGCATATGATTGAAATGTACGAGTTGCTGAAAAAATATAAATGCGGGCTGAAATTTAATCCGACTTTCCCGTCCGGCAATGCAGTTGACAATTCCGAATATCTCATAGATCCGGAATTTTTCGCGCAGAAGTTGTATAAATTTTTTTGTTATTGGCTTGGCGATGCGGACGCCGCTCCGGTGTCGAATTTTATTCATTATGTTAAATTGTTTTTGAAAATGCCTGGGCGCGCCTGTATATACAGCGGCTGTCTTTACAAAATGCTGGAAATTGAGCCGGACGGCGCAGTTATGCCCTGCAGTCGATACAGCGATAATAGCTACGTCATTTCAAATATTAATGACAGCGCTTCGATACAAGAAATTTTTGACAGCGAAAAATATAAAAATCTTGTGCGAAAATCAATAACGCGCCGAAAAATTTGTAAAGAGCAATGCGCGCTGTATGAATATTGCCTCGGCGGCTGTACGAGCGCGGCGTTCAATGAAGGCGGCGTTGAAAATAATCATTATCGATTGTGCAGAATAACAAAAGCACTGTTCCCGAAAATATTTGCAAATTTATCTGCGCGACTGGCTGAGTCAAAAATCGTCAATCCAATTTTTTCACAACTCTTGAAACGGGCAAAAAATTACCCTCAACCGTGAGTTGGCTGGGGGTTTTTTTATTTGAAATTTATCGTAACAGCTGCGAATCGACAAACAGCGCTTTGACATTGATATTAATCGAGTGAACAATCATGCCGGTGGTATATTCAATCGCCTCGCGAATGCTGGCTTGAGTTTGCGTGATAAGCGTCGGAATATGATTGCCATAACTCAAAACAACGTCGCAGGAAATTTGCAAACCGCGCTCTTCGTCGCCTTTCAAAATATGTTCGACTGAAACGTTTTTTATGCTTTTGACAAATTCGCGTTTCTTGACAATCCGCTCGACAATATCGCGAATCACATGGTCATCAATAATCAATTTGCCGTAATAGCTGAAAACCGGACGCACGATGGATTTTTCACCCAATTTGCGCCGCCGCACTCTCGAACGTTTAAACAAAGACTGCAGCGGGTCAATCAAATAACCGGAAAAATGCGGCTTGAGCTCAATCGTCGGCACGGGAATAATATGCTTGCCTTCTTTTAGCCGGTGAAATTGAGCAAGCGCCATTTCTGCGCGAGAGGCGATGTCTTCAATGCGGATAATCAGCTGAATTGAAGGAAGTTTTAAAGTCTTGGCGATTTTGTGAACCATATTTTCAGAAGTGCCGATAACTAAAATCCTGTGCGGCTGAATCCGTCGAATAGCTTCACGAACTTCTTCAGCGTGCCCGGGCAAAACAAAAATAGCGCGTCGAACCGCCATAATTTTGCTTTTCTCAGTTTTGGCAGATTCTCCGGCTATTATGTGCCCGTCCTTAATTAAAATGCCGTCGTCAATAATGGCGTCGGCTTGGTGTTCTCTGGCAACTTGCAGGGCGCGGTGGCTTTTGCCCGTCCCTGAAGGTCCTACTAATGCGATAACGTCCATTACTGCAAATCCTCCGTGTTTAATTGTGAATGCTTAAATCGTAAACTTTCTTAGCAAGTTCGTCAGCGATAGTAAATTCACCAAGTTCGTCAACAAATCTTGACGCCGTACCGTGAAAATCGCTGCCGCCGACAATCAGCAGATTATATTTTTTAGCAAAGTCCAAATAAGTTTGAATATCCTGCGGCTGGTGGTTCGGGTAAAAAACTTCGATACCGTCAACCTTGGCACAAATATTTTCAACCAGAGAATTATCTCCAATCAGCTTAGGGTGAGCAAGGCTCGCCTGCCCACCCGACTGATGGATAACATCGATAATTTCGTCAACTTCGGGGAAATAACGCGGCGCATAAGCCGGTTTATCTTTACCTAGCATTTTTTCAAAGACTTCTCGAATAGTAGTAAATTCGCCTTTTTTAACGAGCGCCCGCGCAATATGAAACCTGCCGATTGAGCGGCTACTGCCCGCCACTTGCAAAACGTCCGCTTCACGAATGTTATATTTGTTATTCCGCAGATTTTGAATAATCTCGCTGAAACGCGCCCATCTGGCTTCGGAAATTTCATTAATCATATCGGAAAGTGCGCCGTTGTAAATATCGATATTGTAACCGACGATGTGAATGTCGTGGTCAGAATTATTCGCGCTAAATTCGACGCCCGTAATAATTTTAATTCCCTTATCCGGATAAAGCCCATTTTCATAGAGATATTTAACGCCGTCAACGGTGTCGTGATCAGTTATAGCGAAATAGACAAGACCAATATTTTTAGCCGCCGCGACAAGTTCTTCCGGTGAATAACTGCCGTCTGAAAAAATCGTGTGCGTATGTAAGTCGCTGGGCATTGAATTTCCCCTCCGAAAAAAATTAGCGCGGCTCTACGATCAATTTAATAGCCGTGCGTTCGCTACCGTCAATTTCGATGTCAGTGAAAGCAGGAATGCAAATAAGGTTAACGCCGTGCGGAGCAACAAAGCCGCGAGCAATGGCGACGGCTTTAACCGCTTGATTGAGAGCGCCCGCGCCGATAGCTTGTAATTCTGCACTGCCACTTTCGCGGATAACGCCCGCAAGCGCGCCCGCCACCGAGTTTGGATTGGATTTAGCCGATACCTTAAGAATTTCCATAGAAAAAATTCATCCTTTCCTATTGCATCCAAAAAAACTGGATTAGCTAATTCAGTATATTTATTCTGCAAATAAGGTTGAAATCCTTCACTCTATCGTTGAATATGTTTAGTAATTATAACACGGTTGCAAGATTTTATTTTTCAACGATTTGGACGCGCTCAATTTTCGTTGCCTTATTCGTTTTGTCGTCAATCTCAATCAGCGCCGCGCCATAAATAATTTTGCCGGTTTCCGGAACGAGATATTTATTTGAGCGGCAAGTGATAAATTTTTCAACAACCATATCAATGTCAAGTCCGATAACCGAATCAAGAGCGCCGACCATACCCAAATCAGTAATGTAAGCCGTGCCCTTGGGCAAAAGTCTTTCGTCCGCGGTTTGAACGTGCGTATGAGTGCCGACAATCGCTGTGACTTTGCCATCCAAAAAATAACCAAGCGCCATTTTTTCAGCAGTGGCTTCGGCGTGGAAGTCAATCAGAATTATGTTGCATTTGCCGGAAATTTTTTTGACAATATCATTTGCCACGGTGAAAGGACAATCCAGCGGCGTCATAAACGAGCGCCCTTGCAGATTAATCACGCCGATATTTTTTGCGCGGTATTGATAAATGCAGAAACCTTTGCCAGGCGTACCTTCCGGAAAATTCGCCGGTCTCAAAAGATACGGCTCGCGGTCAATCAAGCTGTAAATTTCCCGATTGCTCCAAACGTGATTGCCAGTCGTTATAATATCAGCGCCGCCCTTTAAAAGTTCGTTAAAAGTTGCGACGGTTAAGCCTTTGCCGTGCGCGGCGTTTTCGCCATTGACAACAACCAAATCGATATTTTTTTCCTGCCGGAGTTTAGGAGTATATTCGACGAACGCGCGCCTGCCAAGCCTGCCGAAAATGTCACCAACCATTAGAATTTTCAAAGCCATTCTCCTTGTTTAGTGGTCAGTATCTTTGCTCTTATCACTTATCACTGATACCTGATAACTGACAACTCACCTATTGTAGACAACGACGCGCTCCTGCTCACGAACGCCAACAAGTTTGCCCTCAACGCGAAGCTGTAACATATTACTCAAACATTGCTCGAGATAATCTTCCTGCGCGATTAAATAATCTTCGTCGGGAATTGAGCCGTCTTCATCTTCAATGAGCCTGTCGCCGAAATAATTTGCCGCCATTTCCGTTAAAAGTGAAAGTTCGCGGCAGGTTAAAGTCGCCATATCGCGCCGGACATTCAAAAAATAAGTGCCGTAAATTCCTTCAACATTCAGTTCAATCATCGCGCCGCCTAAGCCTTCCAAATGGTGCAGCGCTTCAACCGATTCCGCAACGTACTTTAGGAAATCTTCAAAATCGTCGTGTGAGAATTTTCCCTTCAATGCAAAGGAGAGCTCCAATATTTCATCCTTCGACTCGTAAGTTACCGATTGAATTGCAGGGTACACAACGAGAATTGACGCCAATAACCGACTCGCGTCGGGATTCGGCTTCTTTTCCCTCTTAAAAAAATCGAACATTGCTCCAGACCTCCTCTGCACTTTAAAAAAAAGCGAGGCGCTATGTATTTGCCCTCGCTGATACTAATCTCAAAAATTTATTTAGCGTAATCAACTACGCGAGTTTCACGAATAATCGTTGCTTTAATTTGCCCAGGGTAATCAAGTTCCTTTTCAATGCGCTTAACAATATCATGAGCCAGCGTAACCGCCGATAAATCGTCAATGCGATCGGGTTTAACCATAACGCGAATCTCTCTGCCGGCTTGAATTGCAAAACATTGCTCGACGCCTTCAAAGGATTCAGCAATTTCTTCGAGGACTTTCAGCCGTTTTAAATAAATCTCGATACTTTCACGCCGCGCGCCAGGACGAGCCGCCGAAACCGCGTCAGCCGCCGCCACAAGCACCGCCTCAACCGTCAATGGTTCAGTGTCGCCGTGGTGAGCCGCTATTGCATTTATCACGTATTTATTTTCGCGGCAATGTTTAGCGTAATCCACGCCGATTGTTACGTGCGAGCCTTCAGTATTTTGCCCAGGCGCTTTGCCAATATCATGAAGTAAACCGGCGCGCTTTGCCAATTTCACATCAACGCCCAATTCGCTCGCCATAATTCCGGCAAGCTGCGCGACTTCGATTGAGTGATTCAAAACATTTTGCCCGTAACTCGAACGATATTTCAAAGTGCCCAAAAGTTTCATAAGTTCAGGATGAACACTGCCCTGCAAACCGACTTGAGCAACCGCCTGCTCGCCGATAACCTTAATCTGCTCGTCGACTTCGACTTTAGCTTTTTTGAAAGTTTCTTCGATTCGCGCAGGGTGGATTCTGCCGTCAGCAATAAGTTTTTCGAGAGTAACGCGGGCGATTTCGCGGCGGATTGGGTCAAAGCCGGAAAGGATAACTGCTTCGGGCGTATCGTCGATAATCAAATCAACACCGGTTAAAGTTTCCAATGCGCGAATATTTCTGCCTTCGCGCCCGATAATGCGCCCTTTCATATCGTCGCTCGGCAAAGATACCACTGAAACTGTTGTTTCTGCAACGTGTTCCGCCGCCGTGCGTTGAATTGCTGTGCTTAAAATTTCACGCGCTTTTTTATCAGCTTCGTCTTTGATTTGCGCTTCGTATTCTTTGATTTTGATAGCTTTGTCGTGCTTAAGATTTTCTTCGACTTCCGCCATTAAGATACTGCGCGCTTCTTCTTTGGACATTGCCGCCACGCGTTCCAATTCGGCATTTTCCCTGGCTTGCATTGAATCTAATTCAGCTTGAGATTCGTTTAGCTTAGCCTCCTTCTTGCTTAAGAGTAATTCTTTTTTTTCGAGTGAGTCAATTTTTTTGTCAAGGTTTTCTTCCTTCTGAATGACGCGTTTTTCTTGCCGCGCCAATTCGCTGCGTTTTTCCTTGGTATCTCGGTCCAATTCTTGACGCATACGGTGAATTTCTTCCTTCGCCTCAAGTATGGACTCCTTTTTTTCAGCGCTGCTTTTTTCCTGAGCCTCGGCAATTATCCTGCGCGCCTCTTCTTCAGCCGAGCCGATTTGAGCCTCTGCCGTACGTTTACGCGCCGCATAGCCGCCTACCGCTCCAAGAATTATCGCAACTATCGCTATTGAAATTGTAATAATGATAACCTGCACCCCCTAGTTTTAGTTAACCCGTCGCTTAACGGTTGCATAAAAAATAGAGGGCGATAAACTTGCCAATTCTCACTAAGTCATTCTCGTCAAATTTCTGTCAGTTTTTTTCATACAATCATCTCATTTATTTTAAACCGTCAAAATCCTTAACGTAGAAAATGCGGCAGTCAAATTTTTTTGTACGCTGCCCGACATCGAGGGCTTGTCAAGTTTTCCCTCTATATCTTTTGCTGCACCGGTCTCAGCAAAAACAGGTTATGTACTCACACCGTACCGAATTATTTTATATATTGTTTGCTGATATGTCAAATAAAAAAATGACGCTCAATTTTGCGCCATTTCCAATTTGGTAAAATATTTTTCCGGCAGCCGTGTAATTTTCCCCGTCGTCATATCAGTAAAAACATTGCGGCTGAAACCTTCAACTAAAATTTTTTCGCTACGCTTAATCTTATATTCAAATTCCATTTTAACCTTTGTCAGCGCAACCGCCGTCGTTTCAATTTCAAGTTCCTCGTCGAATCGCGCAGGACTTAAATATTTCGCGCGAATCTCAGTTATCGGGAACAAAATATTATCGCTCATCATTTCGCTCAAAGTAATTCCAAGCGCCCGCAAAAATTCAACGCGCCCAGTCTCAAACCAGCGAATATAATTTGCGTGGTGCACTACGCCCATTGTGTCGGTGTCGTAAAAATGCACGCGCAGATTTGTTTTAATCGTCAAATTACCACCACCTAAAATTCTATGCCGCGCCGCGCCGCTATTCCGCGCTGGTACGGATGCTTGATTAATTTCATTTCAGTTACCAAATCCGCCGCTTCGATTAATTTTTCTGACGCATTGCGCCCCGTGAATACCAAATCCAAATCCGCCGGACAAATTTTCAGCAGGTTCAACATTTCCGCCTCGCTGATTAAGCCGAATTTCACCGCGTAATTTATTTCGTCCAAAATTATCAAGTTCCATTTACCGGAAATTATTTCGTCCTGCGCGATTTTTAGAGCATTAGCCGCCGCCGCGACGTGTTCAGATTTTTCGCCGTGGCTGGTGAAACCTAAGCCGCATTGTCGGATTTCGATTGGCAAAAGTTTCAGCGCTTCCAATTCGCCGGAAATTTGAGCGCCCTTGATAAATTGCAGAATCAAAACTTTTTCGCCGCCGCCAAATGCGCGCAGTGCCAATCCAAGCGCCGCCGTAGTCTTGCCCTTGCCGTCGCCCGTGTAAACTATCGTCATTCGTCAACTTCCTTTCGCGGCATCGAAATTTTCAACGCCTCGCGCAGATTTTCTACCGGAAATAATTTTACTTCGGCAATGGACTTCACTTCGGCAAAATTTTTTTTCGGCAAAATAATATTTTGAAAACCCATTCGCACGGATTCATCGACGCGCTGTCTTGCCTTTGAAACCGCTCGAACTTCGCCGCTCAATCCCACTTCGCCGAAAATCACGCATTGCGGCAAAATTTTTCTGTTAGCGAAACTCGACGCAAGCGCTATCGTCATTGGTAAATCCGTCGCCGGTTCATCAATTTTTATTCCGCCCGCAGTTTTTACGTAAACATCGCAACTGCCGATTGACAAATGCAAGCGCTTTTCCAGTACCGCCAGCAATAATTGTATTCGTTTTATATCAACTGAATCTGAAGTTCGACGCGGCGGCATAAATGGCGTTGGAGCAACCAGCGCTTGAACTTCAACTAAAAGCGGGCGCGTTCCCTCGACCGTTGGAACAATTACGCTACCAATATCCTCGGCTTTATCCGGCAAAAAAAGTTTCGACGCGTCCGGAACATCAACTAAGCCGCTGTCCCGCATTTCAAATAAACCAATTTCAGACGTCGCGCCAAATCTGTTTTTAATCGCACGCAAAACTCGAAAGTCAGCATTACGCTCGCCCTCAAAAAATAAAACCGTGTCAACAATATGCTCTAAAACGCGCGGACCTGCCAAATTCCCGTCCTTGGTGACGTGCCCAATTATGAAAGTAGTAATTCCAGTCTTTTTAGACAAGCGCATTAAAGCCGCCGAACATTCCCGAACCTGCGAAACACTGCCAGGCGCGCTCTCAATGTCAGATTTGTAAATAGTTTGAATCGAATCGACAATCAGCAAATCCGGCTCAACTTTTTCGACGTGCTGATTAATCCGCTCAAGATTATTTTCCGAGCAAATAAAAAGTTCGTCGGCAAGAGCGTTAAGCCTTTCAGCGCGCATACGAATTTGGCGGGAACTTTCTTCACCAGTCACGTACAAAACGCGGCGATTATTTTTAGCAACATAAGCACAAACCGCCAGCGTCAAACTGGATTTGCCAACGCCAGGGTCGCCCGCAATCAAAACAATCGAGCCAGGGATTAAACCTCCGCCCAAAACTCTGTCCAATTCGCCAGAGCCGGTTGAAAAGCGCGGCAGTTCGGTTAAATCGACTTCAGCAATTCTGCGCGGCATTTCGTACGCGGTAGTTATCGCGTGTTCCACTTTCGGCTTAATTTCTTCAACGGTTTCTTCAACGAGCGTATTCCATTTGCCGCAAGCCGGACATTTGCCAAGCCATTTGGAAGTTTCAGCGCCGCATTCTTGGCAAACGTACACAGTTTTTTTCTTCGCCATAATCATATCGCCCTAATTAAAAAATTCGTGTCAAGCGGCATTCCGTGTTTGTACGATAAAAAATCTGTCGCGTTGATAAAATCTAGTCCCTCGGCAAATCCAGTTCGCGTCAAAACCTGCGCGACTTCCGAATATCGATTGACCAGCAAAATTAAAAATTCCTCGCCGCGATTTTCAATCATTTTTTCCAGCAACGAATTTAATGCATTTGGTTTTGTGGCGTCAATTATTTCTTCGGTTGGGTTTACATAAAAAAGCTGTTTGAATCTGTCGAGGTTGGTTAATTCTGTGAAAAATATTCTGTGCCGCCCCGACATTATCGCCGAAAGTTGCAATAATTTATCTTGCGCCTGCGCGTGCAATTCTTGAATCAAATCGTAAATTCTCAGCATAACTTCCGGAGTAAACCACGGCGTTTTTGAAAAATATTCCATCCACATATGATTTGCGTCGTCGCGCAGATTTAACGTTAGCGATTTTGTTATGTAGTGGCAAATTTTATTTCGCGCCTCAAATGCGCCGTGCAGCCGAGCCTCGCCTATCATTAAATTAAATTTCACCGGCAACTTCAAAGCGCGCGTTGCATAACAGTAATTAAAAACGTCCTGGTCTAACAGCGTCAAATGCGAATTTTCCGCCACAAAATTTATTCCCTGCCATAAATTTTCAAGCTCATTTCGCAAAACTTTTAAATTCATCAACATTACGCCGGAATTGAAATAATCTTCGCGCTTAACCGTATTTGCCACGCGATACTCCGGCATTCTGCAAAGATTATCGACTTCAGCCACTACCGCCAGCGGTTTATCGCCCAGCTCAATTTGCCAAAGTTCGTCTATATCCAAATCAATGATTGTATCCGCGTCGAGGTAAATAATTTTTTCTTCGCGGATACTTTGAATGATTAAAAATCTGTACAGCGCGCCGATACTGTAAGCATATTTTTCAATTCTGCCGAGTTTATTCCGAAGTTCGGCAATTTCTTTCGCGCAGGACTCTTCGACGTTGTGAAAATTTATGCGCTGATTATATTTTTTGGCGATTGTTAAAAAATTTTGGCGGTTATCGGCGGACAAAGTATTATCGTGCAAAATGTGAACGGTAATTTCAGCGCCGGTATTTTCAAACATTGACAGAATCGACGTACCGGTGAATTTGGAATAGCGCCCGTCTTTGTCGTAAAGCCCATAGCAAACGTGAATCATAAAATCAGCCCCTTATTCGCCAATAATCCGAACTTCTGGCATAAGTTCAACGCCTTGCATTTCCTTGACGCGCCGCCGCACTTCCTCAATCAAATTCAAAACGTCAGCCGCCGTCGCATTTCCCACATTAACGACAAAGCCCGCGTGTTTGGTAGAAACTTGAGCGCCGCCAATTTGCAAACCTTTCAATCCGGTTTTATCAATCAGCGTACCGGCGAAATATCCTGCCGGACGTTTAAAAGTACTGCCTGCGCTCGGCAAATCAAGCGGCTGTTTACTTTCGCGGCGGGCGGTGAAATCTGCCATTTTATTTTTAATATCAGCGCCGTCGCCAATTTGCAAATTCAATTCGACTTCGCAGATCGCGCAGTTGTTGCTCTGAAAAATGCTCTGCCTATAACCAAGATTTAAATCATTCGCGCAGAAATTTTTAATTTCGCCGTCGCGCGTAACAGCTTTGACGCTCGCGATAACATTTTTCATTTCGCCGTCGTAAGCGCCCGCGTTCATAAAAACAGCGCCGCCAATACTGCCAGGAATACCGACCGCAAATTCCATACCGCTCAAATTATGTTCCGCCGCGAAATTGGAAACGTCTTTGAGTTTAGCGCCCGCGCCCGCAAAAATTCTCGTGCCCTCTGCGCGAATCGAGCCGAAAAATTTATCAGTGAATTTGACAACCGCGCCGCGAATCCCATTATCGCGAACCAAAACATTTGAGCCGTTGCCGAGAATTGTGCAGGGAATTTGAAACTCATTAATCAGCTTGAAAATCTGCGCGACTTCAGCCGCATTCGCCGGAAAAATTAAAACGTCAGCCGCTCCGCCAATTTTGAAAGTTGTATGCTCGCTCATTGGCGCGTTTAAAATAATTTGCCCCTCACTCAAAAATCCTGCAAGTTTCTTTCCAAATGTTTCTTCCCAATTCATGAGAAAAAAATTCCCTCCACTCTCCAACATATTAACAATAAAAATTTACGCTTAGACGGTAGCGCTCTTGCTTACGAAAAAATCTGTTTCGATTAAAATAAAAGTTTACGCTTGAACAATCGCGCCCTTGCTCGCCGAAGTCGTAAGTTTAGCATAGCGCGCCAAATAACCGGTTTTAATTTTCGGCTCAGGCTTAACCCAATTTGCGCGGCGTTTAGCAAGTTCTTCATCGCTAACTTCAAGCTCAAGTTTCCTGTTCGGAATGTCAATCGAAATAATATCGCCGTCTTCAATCAAAGCGATTGTGCCGCCTTCCATGGCTTCGGGCGAAATGTGACCAATGCACGCGCCTTGACTTGCGCCGCTAAATCTGCCGTCAGTTATCAAACCAACTTTCAAACCAGCGCCGGTAATTGCCGCCGTCGGATTCAACATTTCTTGCATACCAGGACCGCCCTTAGGACCTTCATAACGAATGACAACAACGTCGCCGTCGTGAATTTGCCCAGCCATAATCGCGTTAATCGCCGTTTCTTCGCTGTCAAAACATTTCGCCTTGCCTTTATAAACAAGCATATCTTCACTAACAGCAGACGCCTTGACAACCGCGCAATCCGGACAAATATTTCCGCGCAAAATCGCAATTCCGCCGGTTTGCCTGTACGGATTTTCGACGCTGTGAATAACATCGGGGCGTTCAATTTCCGCGCCTTCAATTCTTTCAGCAACAGTGCCGGTAACAGTCAGCGCGTCAAGGTGCAACAGATTTTTCTTTGAAAGTTCGTGCATAACTGCGGTAATTCCGCCCGCTTCTTCTAAATCTTGCATATGATGATGACCGGCAGGGCTAAGTTTTGTAATGTAAGGAGTTCGCGCAGAAATTTCGTCAAAAAGTTGCGCCGGAATATCAATACCGCATTCGTGAGCAATTGCCGTTAAATGCAAAACTGTATTTGAAGAGCCGCCAATTCCCATATCAACGGTTATAGCATTTTCAAACGCCTTGAGCGTCAAAATATCGCGCGGCAGAATATTTTTCTTAATCAAATCCATTAAAACTTTACCGGCGCGTTTTGCCAAAATCAAGCGCGCGCCATTGTACGCGGCGGGAATCGTACCATTGCCAGGCAAAGCCATACCAAGCGCTTCGCTTAAGCAATTCATAGTATTCGCAGTAAACAAACCGGCGCAAGATCCACAGCCAGGGCAAGCGTGCGCTTCCAAATCAGTCATTTCAGCTTGAGTCATTTGACCCGCCGCGAATTTGCCCGCCGCCTCGAAAGATTGACTGACGCTAATATCTTTGCCGTGAAAACGACCGGCTAACATAGGACCGCCGCTTACAATCACCGCCGGAATATTTAAACGCGCCGCCGCCATTAACATACCAGGCACAACTTTATCGCAGTTCGGAATTAAAATTAAGCCGTCAAAGCCGCTCGCCATTGTCACTGCTTCAATAGAATCAGCGATTAATTCACGGCTCGCCAGCGAATACTTCATACCGGTGTGCCCCATAGCAATTCCGTCGCAAACGCCAATAGCAGGAAATTCAATCGGAGTGCCGCCAGCCGCCGCCACGCCCAATTTCGCCGCTTCAGTTATCGATTTTAAATGCATATGACCAGGAATAATCTCATTGAAAGAATTGCAAACGCCGATAAGCGGACGGCTCAATTCTTCCGGACCAAATCCATTAGCATTGAACAAAGACCTATGAGCGCAACGCGTCGCGCCCTTTTTAACAATATCGCTTCTCAATTTTAAAAGCCTCCTTAATTTAAACCAAAAAAATTTATCACATTTTCTAATCGTATGCAAGCCGAAAAATTTTTGACCAAATCCTTCGCGCAGAGTATAATATCATTGCAAATTTGAAAGGAGATTTAACGATGAGCGAAATTAAAAATCCTAGCGTTTTTGACGTGGGTAATCCGTTGCCCAAACAGTTTAGTAAATATTTTATTGGACAGGCTTATTTGAATCCGCTGACCAAAACTGGCGGCGCTATTGCGAATGTAACTTTTTCGCCTGGTTGCAGAAATAATTGGCACATTCACCACAAAGGCGGGCAAATTTTGTTGGTGACTGGCGGGCGCGGCTGGTATCAAGAATTTGGTAAAGCGCCGCAAGCGTTGAAACCTGGCGATGTTGTGAATATTGCGCCCGAAGTTAAACATTGGCACGGCGCGGCGGCTGACAGTTGGTTTTCGCATTTGGCGGTTGAAATTCCGGCTGAAGGCGCGTCGAATGAGTGGCTTGAACCTGTCGACGACGAGCAATATTCCAAATTGAATTGGCAATAAAACTGGCTACAAGTTTTTAAAATTAATAATGTACGGTATTAAATTTGTGTTATCAATATATTTTTCTAAACGAAAAAGCGTGCATAAACTTCGCGTACTGACGCCACTTGACGGCATTTTTGGGTAGTGTTATCATACCGTACGTTTTGGAAAGGTTACTTTTTGCAATTTTTGAAAGGGGGTGAATGTATGCCGACAATTAACCAATTGGTTAGAAAAAGTCGTCAAAGTGTTATTGAAAAATCTACTGCGCCGGCTCTGAAAGAATGCCCTCAAAAACGTGGAGTTTGCACGCGTGTTTATACAACTACGCCGAAAAAACCTAATTCAGCTCTCCGCAAAGTGGCGCGCGTTCGCTTAACCAACAGCATTGAGGTTACCGCATACATTCCAGGAATAGGTCACAATCTGCAGGAGCACAGCGTCGTTTTGATTCGCGGCGGTCGTGTCAAAGATTTACCTGGTGTGCGTTACCATATCATTCGCGGTTCTTTGGATACAGCAGGCGTTCAAGATAGAAATCAGGCTCGTTCCAAATACGGCGCGAAGAAGGCTAAACCTAAGAAGAAATAATACTAAGGAGATATTACGATGCCAAGAAAAGGTTCTGTGCCGAAACGTGACGTCCTGCCAGATCCGGTTTATCATTCCAAAATCGTTACCAAATTCATCAATAAAGTTATGCTCTCCGGCAAAAAATCTGTCGCGCAGCGCGTAGTTTATGACGCATTTGAAGCGATTCGTGAAAAAACTGGTAAAGACCCGCTTGAAATTTTTGAAACGGCACTGAAAAATGTTATGCCGGTATTGGAAGTTCGCGCGCGCCGTGTTGGCGGTGCTAACTATCAAGTTCCGGTTGAAGTTCGCCCCGAAAGACGCCAAACATTGGGCATTCGCTGGCTGGTAAATTACGCCAGACTTCGCGGCGAAAAAACTATGGACGCTAGACTTTCGGCTGAATTAATGGACGCTGCTAATAACGTTGGCGCGGCTATTAAAAAGAAGGAAGATACTCACAAAATGGCAGAGGCTAATAAGGCGTTTGCTCATTATCGTTGGTAATTTCGACACTTGAATAAGCGTACAGTTAATTTTTTGGATAGGAGCGAAATTCACAGTGTCAAGAGAGTTTTCATTAGAAAAAACTCGCAACATAGGAATCATGGCGCACATAGACGCCGGCAAGACGACGACGACTGAGCGCATACTTTTTTACACGGGTAAAAATCACAAAATCGGCGAAGTACACGACGGCGCGGCGACAATGGACTGGATGGTTCAAGAGCAGGAACGCGGCATTACGATAACTTCAGCGGCTACTACTTGTTTTTGGAAAGATCACCGCATTAACATTATCGACACGCCTGGGCACGTTGATTTCACGGTTGAAGTTGAACGTTCACTTAGAGTTTTGGACGGCGCGCTTGCAATTTTAACTGCACGCGGCGGCGTCGAACCTCAAACTGAAACGGTTTGGCGTCAAGCGGAAAGATACAATGTCCCGCGAATGGCTTATGTCAATAAAATGGATATTACCGGCGCAGATTTTTACAATGTCATTCAAATGATGCGCGACAGACTTCATACAAACGCTGTGGCGATTCAGTTACCAATCGGCGCGGAAGACAGCTTTGAAGGAATTATCGACCTTGTTAAAATGGAAGCTACCGTTTATGAAGACGATTTAGGCAAAGTTGCTGACCAAGTTGAAATTCCGGCTGATATGCTCGATATGGCTAAGGATTATCGCGACAAACTTTTGGAAGCCTGCGCTGAACAAGATGATGACTTCATGGAAAAATATCTCGGCGGCGAAGAAGTTACCGTTGACGAAATTAAAGCCGTTATTCGCAAGGCTACTATCAACTGCACAATGACGCCCGTAACCTGCGGAACGTCATACAAAAACCGCGGCGTGCAACCGTTACTTGACGCGATTGTTGATTATATGCCCGCGCCTACCGATATTCCGCCGATTCAAGGCGTTAAACCGAATGGCGACGAAGATTCGAGACCTTCAAGCGACAGTGAACCGTTCGCGGCTCTCGCTTTTAAAATTATGACTGACCCGTACGTTGGCAAGCTGGCATTTTTCAGAGTTTATTCCGGTGTGTTAAAGTCGGGCTCTTATGTTTATAATTCGACTAAGGGCAGAAAAGAACGCATTGGGCGGATTTTGCAAATGCACGCGAATAATCGCACGGAGATTGACACAGTTTATAGCGGCGATATTGCGGCGGCAGTTGGTTTGAAGGATACCACGACGGGCGATACGCTTTGCGACGAATCTAAGCCGATTATTCTTGAGTCAATGGAATTTCCCGATCCTGTCATTTCAGTTGCGGTTGAACCTTCGACGAAAAACGACCAGGACAAAATGGGAATTGCCCTTCAAAAATTGGCGGAAGAAGATCCTACATTCAAAGTTCGTACCGACCCCGAAACCGGACAGACGATTATCTCCGGCATGGGCGAATTGCATTTACAGATTATCGTTGATAGAATGCTGCGCGAGTTCAAAGTCGACTGCAAAGTTGGCGAGCCTCAAGTTGCATACCGTGAGACGATTCGTAAAAGCGCGAAGGCTGAAGGCAAATTTATTCGTCAAAGCGGCGGTCACGGGCAATACGGACATTGCTGGATTGAAATTTTCCCGAATGAAGTTGGCAAAGGCTTTGAATTTGAGAGCAAAATCGTTGGCGGCGTAATTCCGAAAGAATATATCAATCCGATTGAGGCTGGCGTTAAGCAGGCTATGGAAAATGGCGTACTTGCCGGTTATCCGATGGTTGACGTTAAAGCGGTTGTCTATGACGGCAGTTTCCACGAAGTTGACTCAAGCGAAGCGGCGTTTAAAATCGCCGGTTCTATTGCGTTTAAGGCGGCGGCTGAAAAGGCGCGTCCTGTGTTGCTTGAGCCTTATGTGAAAGTCGAAGTTACCGTTCCCGAAACTTACATGGGTGACGTTATCGGCGATTTGAATGCAAGGCGCGGCAAGATTGACGGTATGGAAACGCGGAGCGGTTTGCAGGTTATTCATGGATTTGTGCCGCTCTCTGAAATGTTCGGTTACTCAACTGATTTAAGGTCGAAAACGCAAGGGCGCGGTACTTATTCAATGGAAGTCGCCTATTATGACGAAGTGCCGAAAACCATTGCCGATGCGATTGTTGCGAGAAACAAGGGCGAATAATTCGCTTAAGTTTATAAATTAGTAAAGTTCTTTTCTTGAAATAAAGGAGTGTTAATTTTGGCAAAGCAGAAGTTTGACCGTAGTAAACCGCACGTTAACATTGGTACGATTGGACATATCGACCACGGCAAAACGACGCTTACTGCGGCTATTACAAAGGTTCTCTCTAAGAAAGGTTACGCAAAGTACGAATCCTACGAAAACATTGATAAAGCACCGGAAGAACGCGAACGCGGAATTACGATTAACACCGCTCACGTTGAATACGAAACTGACAAACGCCACTATGCACACGTCGACTGCCCTGGTCACGCTGACTATATCAAAAACATGATCACCGGCGCGGCTCAAATGGACGGCGCTATCCTCGTTGTTGCAGCTTCTGACGGTCCTATGCCGCAGACTCGTGAACACATTTTGCTCGCTCGCCAGGTTGGCGTTCCGGCTATCGTTGTTTTCCTTAACAAAGTTGACCAAGTTGATGACCCTGAACTTCTCGAACTCGTTGAAATGGAAGTTCGCGAACTTCTCAGCAAGTACGAATTCCCTGGTGACGATATTCCGATTATTGCAGGTTCTGCACTTTTGGCTCTTGAAGGCGACGCTGAACAAGAAGCTAACATTATGAAACTTCTTGACGCTGTTGACGATTATATTCCGACTCCGGAACGCGACAAAGATAAGCCGTTCCTTATGCCGGTTGAAGACGTTTTCACAATCACCGGTCGTGGTACAGTTGCTACCGGTCGTGTCGAACGCGGCGAATTGAAACTCAATGATCCTGTTGAAATCGTTGGTCTGCGCGACGAACCGAGAAAAACTGTTGCTACTGGTATTGAAATGTTCCGCAAACTCCTTGATAGCGCTGTTGCTGGCGATAACGTTGGTGTTCTTCTCCGCGGCGTCGATCGTAAAGAAATTGAGCGCGGTCAAGTTTTGGCTAAACCTGGTACAATTCATCCGCATACAAAATTCAAGGCTCAAGTTTACGTCCTTACTAAAGAAGAATTATCGCCCGCAATTCTACTTCCGTACAACCGACGTTACCGGCGTAGTTGGAAACTTGAAAGACACTAACGGCGACCCCGCTGAAATGTGCATGCCTGGCGATCATATTGAAATGGATGTTGAGCTCATTACACCAATCGCTATCGAAAAAGGTTTGCTCTTCGCTATTCGTGAAGGCGGTCATACGGTTGGTTCTGGACGCGTCATTGAAATTAACGAGTAATTAACAATTATTTTTTACAGGATTTTCGGGAAGTAGGGATTAGCGTCTGCTGATTCCTCTTCCTTAATTTTTGCTATGACTGGCAGATTGCTTGGCTGGATTATCGGCAATTATTCTGTCAAGGGAACTGCTATTGAGCATAACTTCCAATAAGGAGGAACAAAAATTGCCACAGAAAACACCTAAGAAAAAACTTCGTATTCGCTTAAAAGCGTATGATCACAAATTGTTAGATCAGAGCGCGACAAAAATCGTTGAAACCGTCCGCAAAAACGGCGCTATGGTTTCCGGTCCGATACCGCTTCCTACCGAAAAAAATATCTATACAATTTTGCGCTCACCGCACGTCAACAAAGATTCTCGCGAGCAGTTTGAAATGAGAACTCATAAGCGCCTTATCGATATTCTTCAGCCGAATCAAAAAGCTGTCGACGCGCTTGTACGTCTTGATCTTCCTGCCGGTGTTGAAATCGAACTTAAGGTTGATTGAGGAGGCGTAAACATTGGCAAAGACAATTTTAGGAATTAAGCTGGGCATGACGCAAATTTTCACTGACGACGGCAAAGTCATTCCGGTAACCGTAGTTGAGAGCGGCAATAACGTTGTCGTTCGCAATAAAACCGTTGACAGCGACGGCTATTACGGCGTACAGCTTGGCTTCGGCGAAATTAAAGAAAAGCACGTTAACAAACCCAGCGCAGGATATTTCAACAAATTAGGCGTTAAACCGGTTAAATATCTTCGTGAAGTTCGTCTTGACGCGGAATCCGAATACAAAATCGGTGACGTTATCGGCGTAGATATTTTCGCGGCGGGCGAATTGGTTGACGTTATCGGCACTTCCAAGGGCAAAGGTTTTGCGGGAAGTATCAAGCGCCATCATTTTGCACGCGGACCTATGGGACACGGTTCAAAATCTCACCGCGAGCCTGGTTCAACCGGTGCAATGCTTTCTGGTCCAGGCGGTCGCGTTATCAAAGGTAAGAAATTGCCTGGGCGTATGGGCGGCGTTCGTACCACTATTCAGCGTTTGACGGTTATTAAAGTCGATGTTGATAGGAATTTGCTCTTGATTAAGGGCGCGATTCCTGGGGCGAAAAAAAGCCTTGTTATCGTTCGTGAAACTGTTAAACCGGCTAAACAGAAAAAATAATTGGGAGGAGGATTGACAGATGCCCAAATTGGCAGTATACGATATGACTAATAAAAAGGTCGGCGATATTGAGCTCAGCGCTGAAATTTTCGACGTTGAAATGAATGCCGGTCTTGTTCACCAAGCTGTTGTTATGCAAATGGCTTCGTGGAGATTGGGAACTCACCAAACAAAAACTCGCGGCTTTGTTCGTGGCGGCGGTCGCAAACCGTGGCGTCAAAAAGGTACTGGACGCGCTCGCGCAGGTTCGCGCAGAAGTCCGCTCTGGCGCGGCGGCGGTACGATTTTTGGTCCGCATCCTCGCGATTATTCTTTCACAATGCCGCGTAAACAGCGCAGACTCGCTTTGAAGTGCGTTTTGAGCGATAAGGTTAAAAGCGACAACTTGATTGTTCTCGACGATTTGAATTTTGACGCGCCGAAAACTAAAAACTTTGTGGCGTTCCAAAAAACTTTCGGCGTCGACGAATGCAAGGCTCTGTTCATTACCAAGGAACTCATTGAAAATGTTGTGCGCTCTTCAAATAATCTTCAAAATGCGAAAACGATTAGCGCGTTGCAGTTGAATGTTTACGATATTTTGAACAGCGAAAAAATTTTCCTTACCAAAGACGCTGTCGAAAAAATTCAGGAGGTGTACGCTTAAATGGAAGCCAGAGATATTCTTATCCGCCCGCTGATTACTGAGCGCACTACCGATTTGATGACTGAAGGTAAATACGTTTTCGTCGTCGACAAGCGCGCAAATAAAATTCAGATTGCCGCAGCCGTTTCCGAAATTTTCAATGTCAAAGTTGAGAATGTCAATACGGTTAACGTCAAGGGCAAAGTTAAACATCGCGGTCGCATTGTTGGCAAAACCGCCAGCTACAAAAAGGCGATTGTCAAATTGGCGGCGGGCGAATCAATCGAGTTCTTCACTGCTTAATAGCTGAAATCATTGGAGATTTTGCGTCATGATAAAAGCGATTATAACGTTCGTGTTCGGCAATGTTCTTTGGGATAAACTTGTAGAATATTTTGGTTCGGGCGAAGAAGTTGTAAAAGTTGTCGTTTTATCGATAATAGCGTTTTTGGCAATTAAATATTTCAAGAAATTTCTTATCGGAATGGCGATTTTAATTTTTATTTTGCTAATAGTTTCTCAATGATGTAAAATCTTCCGATTGATAAAATAAATCAAGGAGGTTAAAGCGAGTGGGAATAAAAACATTTAAGCCGTATTCTGCCGGACGTCGTTTTATGACGGTTTCAACATTTGAAGAAATCACGACAGACAAGCCGGAAAAATCCTTGCTTGCACCGCTGAAAAGTCATGGCGGGCGCAACCAACAGGGAAAATTAACGGTACGGCATCAAGGCGGCGGACATAAACGCCGTTACAGAATCATTGACTTCAAACGCAACAAAGATGGTATTCCGGCGAAAGTCGCAACGATTGAATACGACCCGAACCGTAGCGCGCGCATTGCTCTTTTGAATTACGCGGACGGTGAAAAGCGTTATATTCTTGCGCCGAATGGTTTGAAAGTCGGTGACAAAGTTGAATCCGGTCCGGAAGCTGATATTAAAGTTGGTAATTGTTTGCCGCTGAAAAATATTCCGGTTGGTACGTTGATTCACAATATCGAACTGAAGATTGGCAAAGGCGGACAGCTTGTTCGTAGCGCAGGAGCGGCGGCTCAACTTATGGCTAAGGAAGGCAATTACGCAACTTTGAGAATGCCTTCCGGCGAAGTTCGCAAAGTTCATATTAACTGCCGCGCGTCGATTGGGCAGGTTGGCAATCTTGACCACGAAAATGTTACGATTGGTAAAGCTGGACGTTCACGCTGGCTCGGCATTCGTCCTGCTAACCGCGGCGTAGTTATGAATCCAGTTGACCATCCGCATGGCGGCGGTGAAGGTCGCAGTCCTGTTGGGCGCAAACATCCTGTTACTAAATGGGGCAAATGCGCTATGGGTGCTAAGACTCGTCGCAAAAAAGCTTCTGATAAACTTATCGTGCGTCGTCGTAAGTAATGCTGGAAGGAGGAAATCATTTTGTCTAGATCTGTTAAGAAAGGACCGTTTGTATCCGAAAAACTTTTGAAGAAAATCGAGGCTCTCAACGCCGCTAATGACAAGAAAGTTATTCGTACATGGTCGCGCAGTTCAACAATTCTTCCTGCGTTTATTACTCACACAATCGCCGTTCATGACGGTAGAAAGCATGTTCCGGTTTATATTACTGAAGATATGGTTGGTCACAAGCTTGGAGAATTTGCACCGACACGTACCTTTAAAGGTCACGCGGGCGAAGAGCGCAAAACTAAGCTTAAGTAGGGATTAGGGAATAGTGAAAAGGGAATAGTGATTTTTACACTAATCCCTAACCACTCTCCACTAGTCCCTAAACAGGGAAGGAGGTTTTTTCGTGGCACAAGAAGCGAAAGCAATAGCAAAATACGTAAGAATCGCGCCGCGCAAAGTTCGCATTGTTATTGATTTAATTCGTGGAAAAAGCGTAGCCGACGCATTGGCGATTTTGAAATTCACGCCGAAACGTGGAGCAGTGCTTGTTAATAAAGTTCTGCGCTCCGCCGTTGCTAATGCTGAAAACAATCTTGATTTAGACGCCGAAAATCTTTATGTGTCGAAATGTTTTGTAGATCAAGGTCCTACCTTCAAGAGGATTCATCCCCGTTCACGCGGGCAGGCATTCAGCATTTTAAAACATACTTCACATATTACGGTCGTAGTTTCCGAAAAAGAACAGGCAGCAAATTAATCGAAGGAGGGAAACAGTTTGGGGCAGAAGGTACATCCGCACGGAATACGCCTCGGCATTATCAAAACGTGGGATGCTAATTGGTACGCCGGTGACAAAGCCGGTGAATTTGCGAAAAATCTTCACGAAGATATTAAAATCCGCAAGGTATTAAAAAATCTCAAAATTACGCGCAGCGCTCGCGACGATAAAGACAATCCGAGCGGCAAAGACGCTAAAAGTCAAAAACAACCCATTCAAGCAAGTATCTCGCGCATTGAAACTGAAAGATCTAAGGACAGACTTAAAATCACGATACATACAGCCAGACCTGGCGTTATCATCGGCAAGGGCGGACAAGGTATCGAGGAAATTAAGAATGAACTGAAGAAAATCACTGATAAGCGCCTTGATATTAACATTATGGAAATTAAGCAGCCGGATTTGGACGCAACTTTGGTAGCTGAAAATATCGCTGGACAGTTGGAGCGCAGAATTGCATTCCGCCGCGCTATGAAACAGTCAGTTAGCCGTACAATGCGCCTCGGTGCTAAGGGTATCAAAATTATGTGCAGCGGTCGTTTGGGCGGCGCTGAAATTGCCCGTTCCGAATCTTACCGTGAAGGCAGTATTCCTCTTCATACTCTTCGCGCAGATATTGATTACGGTTTCGCTGAAGCAAATACAACTTACGGCAGAATCGGCGTCAAAGTTTGGATTTTCAAGGGCGAAGTTCTTCCGGAAAAGAAGGAAAAAGTTAGCAACGTCCAGCCCGATGAAGGGAGTGACGAGTAATGTTAATGCCTAAGAGAGTTAAGTATCGCAAGCAATTTCGCGGCAGAATGAAGGGTAAATCCAACAAGGGCAATACTATTGCTCATGGACAGTACGGCTTAGTCGCGCTCGAACCGGCTTGGATTACAAATCGTCAGATTGAGGCGGCTCGTATCGCAATGACACGTTACATTCGTCGTGGCGGTCAAGTTTGGATTAAGATTTTCCCCGATAAACCGGTAACTGCAAAGCCCGCTGAAACTCGTATGGGTTCTGGTAAAGGCTCGCCGGAATACTGGGTAGCAGTTGTTAAACCTGGTCGTGTGCTCTTTGAAATGGCTGGAGTTCCGCGCGAAATTGCGGCTGAAGCTATGCGTCTTGCCGGTCACAAATTGCCGATTAAAACCAAATTCATTGAAAGCGATCATCAAGGCGACGTTTATGTTCCTGTTGTCAATGAAACTTTAGCGGACGCGAAGAAGGCGGCTCATACCGCTTTTGAGGAAGAGAAACACGCGGCGGAAGAAGCGGCGGCGGAAGCTGATAAAGGCGGTGACGCACATGAAGGCTAATGAGATTCGTGATTTGAGCGCTGATGAACAAGCCGAAAAACTTAAATCTTTGAAGGAAGAACTTTTCAACCTCCGCTTTCAGCACGCAACCGGTCAGCTGGAAAATCCTATGCGCATTCGCGACGTGAAAAAATCTATTGCTCGTATCAAAACAATTCAGCGCGAGCAGGAACTTAATATTCGTCAATAATTTATCAGAGGTTAGAAAATGACACATCCGAATAAAAAAGCCGCCGATATGACTTTATCGGAACTTGCCGCTTACATAGATCAGTCTGTGCTGAAACCGGAATTTACCGAAGCTGACATTCGCCGCTACATTCAAGAGGGCGTCGATTATGGCTGCGCGACGGTTTGTATAAATCCATCTTCATTGCCGATTGCCGACGAACTTACCAAAGGCACGAAAACCGGAATTTGCGTAGTTTGCGATTTTCCGTTTGGAACTTCAACAACTGCGTCAAAAGTTTTGCAGGCTGAGGAATATTGCCGGAATTGGAAAATTCAAGATTTGGACATTGTTTCAAATTACGGCTGGATTCGCTCCGGCAAATGGAACGACGTAACGGCGGATATTGCCGCGGTCGTGGAAGTTTGCCACAAATACGGCACTGAAGTTAAGGTAATTTTTGAAACCGACGCGTTGACGGTTGACGAAGTTAAGCGTGCGTGCGAATGTGCGATTGAAGCTAAGGCTGATTTTGTCAAGACATCGACTGGATTTTTAACCGGACATGAGGCTCACGGAGCGACTCCGGAAATTATAAAAGTTATGCTTGACATTTGCGGCAATAAGATTAAAGTTAAGGGTAGCGGCTGTATTCGCACTCGTGAACATTTTCTGCAGCTGATTGATATGGGTATCGACCGTATGGGAATTGGTTATCGTTCGACGCCCGTAGTTTTGAATGTTTAAGGAAGGAGGCAAATCGTGAGCGAGGAAAATAAACGCAATGAGCGCAAAGTTCGCGTCGGCAAAGTTGTTTCCGATAAAATGGATAAAACTATTGTCGTGGCGATTGAAGAGCTCGTTCAGCACAAACTTTACAAAAAAGCCGTCAAGCGCACGGTGAAATTCAAGGCGCACGATGAAAACGAAGAGGCGCATATCGGCGACAGAGTTTCGATTATGGAGACTCGCCCGTTGTCGAAGGAAAAGCGCTGGCGTCTTGTTAAAATCGTCGAGAAGGCGAAATAATTTTCGGAGGGAGGTCAAAACGTGATTCAACAGCAAACAATGTTAAATGTAGCCGATAACACCGGCGCAAAAGATTTGATGTGCATTCGCGTATTGGGCGGCTCTTTCCGTCGTTATGCGAACATTGGCGATATAATTGTGGCTTCAGTAAAATCTGCGTCGCCTGGCGGTCAAGTCAAGAAAGGCGATGTTGTCAAGGCAGTTGTGGTTCGTTCTAAAAAAGGTTTGCGTCGTCCGGACGGTTCGTACATTCGCTTTGATGAAAATGCGGCGGTTCTGATTAAGGAAGATAAAACTCCGCGCGGAACTCGTATTTTTGGACCGGTGGCGCGTGAACTGCGCGAAAAAGATTTTATGAAGATAATATCACTCGCGCCGGAAGTTTTGTAAGAGAGGAGGGTGTCGATTGTCACTTACAAAATTACACGTAAAAAAAGGCGACACCGTCGTCGTACTTTCCGGTAAGGACAAGGGCAAGCAGGGCAAAATCATTCAAGCAATACCTAAAAAAGGTCAAGTGGTCGTTGAAGAAATTAATAAAGTCAAACGCCATACCAAGCCGAGCCTCAAAGCTCCACAGGGCGGAATTATTTCTAAGGAAATGCCGCTGAATGTCTGCAAGGTTATGCTGGTTTGCCCCGCGTGCAATAAACCTACACGCATTGGTCATAAACAGGTCGACGGTAAGAATATGCGCGTTTGCAAAAAATGCGGCGAAGTCGTTGACACTGCGAAATAATTTGGAAGGAGGGATATTGTGAGCAGACTTTTGGACAAATATAAAAGCGAAGTTGTCGGCGCATTGACTCAAAAATTTGCCTACAAAAATGTAATGCAAGTTCCGAAGCTTGAGAAGATCGTTATCAACATTGCGGCTGGCGATTCTGTTGGAAATCCGAAGGCGTTGGAAGCGGCGATAACAGATTTAACCGCCATTTCCGGACAGAAACCGATTGTAACTCGCGCGAAAAAATCTTTGGCGGCGTGGAAACTTCGTAAAGGTATGGCGATTGGCTGTAAGGTTACACTTCGCGGCGAGCGTATGTATGAATTTCTTGACAAGTTTATGAATATCGCCCTTCCGCGCGTGCGTGACTTCCGCGGCGTTAATCGCAATTCGTTTGACGGGCGCGGCAATTACGCTATCGGCGTCAAGGAACAGCTCATCTTCCCTGAAATTGAGTACGATAAAATTGATAAAATCCGCGGAATGGACATAATCATTGTGACGACGGCGAAAACTGACGAGGAAGCTCGCGAATTTCTGTCGCTCATGGGTATGCCGTTCGCCGCTGCTTAATTTGGAAGGTGATTATCAAATGGCGAAAAAAGCTTTAATTGAAAAGTGGAGTAAAGAACCTAAGTACAAAACCCGCCGTTACAACCGCTGCAAAATCTGCGGTCGTCCGCACGGCTATAGAGCAAAGCTACGCCGGCGCAATTCCTGGCATTACTAAGTCCAGTTGGTAAAAATTAGAAGGGAGGATATCGGTTTCCTATGGCAATGACTGATCCTATTGCGGATATGCTTACCCGCATTCGCAATGCAAATTCTGTCTATCATGACAAGGTTGAAATTCCAGGCTCGAAGATTAAAACCGCGATTGCGGAAGTTCTCAAGCTGGAAGGTTACATTAAAGATTACACTTTCGCGCAGGACAACAAACAGGGCATTTTAACCGTTTTCTTGAAGTACGGCGCGAATCGTGAAAAAGTTATTACCGGCATTCAGCGTATTTCCAGACCTGGCTTGCGTCAATATTCCAGGAAGAAAGACCTTCCGCGGGTTTTGGGCGGACTTGGTATCGCGATTATTTCAACTTCACAGGGGATTATGAGCGATAAACAAGCCAGGAAGGCTGGACTCGGCGGCGAAGTTATCGCTTACGTTTGGTAAAATTTTCGGAGGTGCTGAAATGTCGAGAATTGGAAGAGCACCGATTGAAATTCCCGCCGGCGTAACCGTAAAAGTCGACGAGAATAATTTGGTGCAAGTTAAAGGTCCGAAGGGCGAATTGTCCCGCAAGATCAATCAGGATATGAAAATAAACATCGAGGGCAATACACTTACGGTAACGCGCCCTTCCGATGATAAAACGCACAGAAGTCTTCACGGACTTTCCCGTACGCTGATTAACAATATGGTTGTCGGCGTCACGCAGGGATTCACTAAAAATCTTGAAATTACCGGCGTAGGTTATCGTGCGGCGAAACAGGGTAAAAATCTTCAGCTCGCGCTTGGATATTCGCATCCTGTAATAATCGAACCGCCCGCCGGAATTACGCTTGAAGCTCCTACTGCTACTACAATTACTGTTCACGGTATCGACAAAGAATTGGTCGGTGCGATTGCGGCTAATATTCGCGGCTGGCGTGAACCCGAACCTTACAAGGGCAAGGGTATTAAGTACGCTGGTGAGCATATTCTCCGCAAGGAAGGTAAAGCAGGCGGTAAGAAGTAAGTGATCAGTGGTCGGTGGTCAGTGGTCAGGGTTTTTCCCTTATCACTGATAACTGATAGCTGATAACTTAAAACAGTGAAGGGAGAGTTACAGATGCTTCTGAAGGCAGATAAAAATAAAATTCGCCAGAAAAGGCATTTGCGCGTTCGGAATCACATTTCGGGCACGGCGGAGCGTCCGCGCTTGAATGTATTCCGCAGTCTTGCTCATATCTACGCGCAGGTCATTGACGACGAAAAAGGCGTAACGCTGGTTGCTGCCAGTTCCATGGACAAAGATTTTGAAGGCAACGGCGGCAACGTCGAAGGCGCTAAAAAAGTTGGCGCGGCTATCGCGAAAAAGGCGCTCGAAAAAGGCATTAATGAAGTCGTATTCGATAGAGGCGGATATTTGTATCACGGGCGCGTTAAGGCTCTTGCCGAGGCGGCTCGTGAGGGCGGCTTGAAATTCTAAGCAAAGGAGGTTAATTAAGTGCCTAGAAATGACAGAGATGACAGAAGAAATGACAGACCCGAACGCGAAACTGAAACTCCGGAATTTGAAGAAAAAGTTGTATTTATAAATCGTGTTGCAAAGGTCGTCAAGGGCGGTCGTCGTTTTTCGTTCAGCGCGCTGGTAGTCGTCGGCAATCGTAACGGCAAAGTTGGCGTTGGACTCGGCAAAGCGGCGGAAGTTCCCGAAGCTATTCGTAAAGGAATTGACGACGCCAAAAAAAATCTCGTTGAAGTTACGCTGAAAGAGCGTTCCATTCCGCACGGTGTAGTTGGCGTATTTGGCGCAGGCAGAGTTATGCTCCGTCCGGCGTCTAAAGGTACTGGCGTTATTGCCGGCGGTCCTGCTCGCGCAGTATTGGAACTTGCTGGCGTTCATGATATTTTGACTAAATCGCTTGGATCGTCGAATCCGAATAATATGGTTCGTGCGACGCTTGCTGGTTTGAAAATGTTGAAACGCGCCGAAAATGTTGCTGAACTTCGCGGTAAATCCGTTAAGGAATTGTTTGTTTGAGGAGGGCTGAATTGTGGCTAAATTGAAAATCACTTTGACAAAAAGCCTTATAAGCCGTCCGGAAACGCAAAGAAAAACAGTGCGCGCGCTTGGACTCCGCAAAATTAATTCAGTTTCAATTCTGCCGGATGTTCCCACGATTCGCGGACAAATTCATAAGGTTCAGCACTTAGTCAAAGTCGAAGAAATTGCTGAGTAATTGGAGGAAGGTTGCAAGATGAAATTACACGAACTCAAACCTGCTGAAGGTGCTCGCAAAGACGAAACGCGCGTTGGTCGCGGTACAGGTTCTGGCAGAGGCAAAACTTCTTGCCGCGGTCACAAAGGACAAAAAGCCCGCTCCGGCGGCGGCGTTCGCCCGGGCTTTGAAGGCGGTCAAATGCCGATTTATCGTCGTTTGCCTAAGCGTGGATTTAAAAATATTTGGGCTAAAAAATTTGCCGAAGTTAACGTTGAAACGCTGAACAGATTCGAGGACGGCGCGGAAATTGACGCGGTTGCATTGGTTGAAGCCGGTATCTTGAAAAATGTTCTTGACGGCGTCAAAATCCTCGGCAATGGTGAGCTTACTAAAAAATTGACGGTTAGGGCGCAGGGATTTACCAAATCTGCTGTTTCAAAAATCGAAGCGGCAGGCGGTAAAACTGAGGTGATTTGAGTTGCTGTCAGCACTCTCGAACATTCTCAAAATTCCCGAGTTGCGACAGCGAATTATATTCACATTAATCATGTTCGCCGTATTCAGAATGGGCACGCATATTCCGGTTCCTGGAGTCGACCCGACAGCGATTGAGCAACTCTTCAACAATGGAAGTTTATTCGGACTGCTGGATTTATTTTCCGGCGGCGCATTCAGTAAATTTTCTATCTT
>CAJOIB010000016.1 GCA_905234705.1 uncultured Selenomonadaceae bacterium
TAAGCGTCATAAATTTTCAGCCGATAGCCGCGCTCTCTCAATTCGTCAGCAACTTCTTTCAAAGCCTGCGCCGCTTCAATCGTCATTAACGCGACCGGTTGCTCATAGCCTGCAATTCTGTCGCCTACAAAATTGTACGTTGAAAAATAGCGTATCTCTTGAATAATATCCGGTACGACTTCAGCCAAAACTACAAAGCCGCTCGAATCATTTGAACTTCGCGCAGAAACCGGCGAAATTGTCAGCATTGCCAAAATCACCGCGCCCATTAGCAATTTAAAAATTTTCATCAAGGTTATTCCTCCTCATTACGCTTGCGAATTACAAATTTTAGCGGCGCGCCTTCAAAGCCGTAAGTATCGCGCAGTTTGTTTTCAATAAACCGCAGGTACGAAAAATGCATAAGCTCCGGCTCATTTACAAAAATCACAAAGCGCGGCGGGCAAATGTCAGCCTGCGTCATAAATAAAATTTTCAGCTGTTTGCCTTTCTTGGTCGGCGGCGGATTGACTGAAACCGCGTCACGTATCAATTCATTTAAAACGCTGGTTTGAATCCGCATTGACTGTTGCTCCGCCACAAATTTAACAAGTTCAGTGACTCTATCGACGCGCTGACCGGTTAAAGCGCTGGCGTACAAAACCGGCGCATATTGCAGAAAACCTATCTCTGCGCGAAGTTCATCGGTAAATCTGTTTGTCGAACGATCGTGCTTATTCGGAAAAATGTCCCACTTGTTGACGACAATAACGCAACCTTTGCCGGAATCGTGCGCATAACCGGCAATTTTTTTGTCCTGCTCAGTAATTCCAACCGGCGCTTCAATCAGCATTAAAACAACGTCAGCCCTGTCAATCGCCCGCAGCGAGCGCATAACGCTATAGCGCTCAACCGGAATATCGACTTTGGATTTGCGCCGCATTCCCGCCGTATCAATCAGCGTAAATTTCGTGCCGTCTTTGAAAAAATGCGTGTCAATGGCATCGCGCGTTGTGCCTGGAATATCGCTGACAATTACGCGCTCTTCACCAAGCAACGCATTCACCAAGGAAGATTTACCAACATTCGGGCGACCAATCACCGCAATTCTGATTTCGTCTTCGTCGCGAATTTCAGTTTCAGCGGCTGGAAAATTTTTAACAACTTCATCAAGCAAATCACCAAGATTCAAAGCATTGCTGGCAGAAATTCCAATCGGGTCGCCTAAACCCAAATTGTAAAATTCGTAAGTATCAGCCTCAAGCTGCACGCTGTCAATTTTATTCACCGCAACAATCACCGGCTTTTTCGAGCCGCGCAAAATCTTAGCAATATCTTCGTCCGCCGTCGTCAAACCTGCGCGACCGTCGACAACAAAAACAATCACGTCCGCCTCTTCCATTGCGATATTTGCCTGCGTCTTAATTTCAGTCAAAATTTTATCGTCGCTGTTAATTTCAATGCCGCCGGTGTCAATCAGTGTAAAATCGTGTTCCAGCCAATTCGCGTCCATATAAATTCTATCGCGCGTCACGCCTGGCATATCGTCAACAATCGACACGCGCTTTTTGCCAATCTGATTAAAAAGCGTCGACTTGCCAACATTCGGACGCCCAACTATCGCTACAATTGGTTTCATTAATTTCACCCCGCCTTAAAATTGTAAACCGGCTTCATAACTTCGACAATTTCAACCGTGTCGCCGATAACGTCAAGAATATCTTCGAGCGATTTGTAAGCTTGCGGCGATTCGTCAAGCGTGGCTTCATTAATCGACGTGCTGTAAATCCCCGCCATCGAATTTTGATAATCCGTCATGCTCAAAATTGCCTTAGCCTCACTGCGCGACATAATACGCCCTGCGCCGTGCGGAGCGGAATAATTCCAATCGGCATTGCCCTTGCCAATCGCCAAAACCGAGCCGTCACGCATATTTATTGGTATCAAAACTTTTTCGCCGCCGTGAGCCGCAATAGCCCCTTTGCGCAAAATCATTTCTTCGGTATCGATATAATTGTGGATTGTGTGAAAAGTTTCAGTGGCGGTCAAGCCGGTTTTCTTCAACAAAATTTCTGCCATTCGCTCGCGATTAATCCGTGCAAAGCGCTGACAAATTTCTATGTCGTGCAAATACTGCGCCAAATATTTTCCATAAACCCAGCATAAATCGTGCGGAACTTCGCTATGCTGATTTTTAAATTGCCGGTGCAGTTCCTTAATCGCTTCTTGAATTTCTTTGCGGCGACCGGCGGCTTTGTATTCGCTGATAATTTTTTCCTGCGCCTTGAACATTTTATCTTTGCCGAGCGCCAAATCTACCGCCAATTTCTGATAAATCTCAGCAACCTGCTTGCCCAAATTTCGACTGCCGCTGTGAATCACCAAATAAAAAGTTTTCAATAAAATGGTTGCCGCCGCCCAATGTCCCAATGCTGCGCTCAATCCGCCGCGTATCCTTCAAACTGCGATAACAAAATAAATCCTGCAATTCAAAACGCTCGCCGCGACTTTCCCAAACATTTTGCCCAGACGGTATGAAATGCGCCGCCGCATCAAATTTTTCAAAATCAATCGAATCAGCGTCAAGTTTAACCGTGTACATTCCGCAACCAATATCGACGCCGACAACATTTGGCACGGCTTTATCGTGAACAGTCATTGTCGTACCAATCGTACAACCAGCGCCCGCGTGCACGTCCGGCATTATCCGAATCTTACTGCCCTCCGTAAATTCATAATCGCACATTCGCTTAATCTGTTCGCGCGCGCCGTCTTCCATTTCTTTCGCAAAAGATATTGCTGTGTTATATTTGCCGATAATTTCTTCCATAATCGTTGAGCTCCTTAAAAAATTCGTCGCCGCTCCTTACTGCCACTATTCGCGCAGGAAAAATTTCCCGCATATCGTCAACCGTCACGTCGTCGAGAAAAGTTTCAGTGCCGCTCCTAAGAGCCGTCGCCGGTATCAAAATTTTATCAACCGCGCGCGCATTTTTTTTCAGCGTGTTAATAATGTCGCCGCCAGTCAGCAAACCAGAAACATTTATTCGACTGCCGAAAAATTCATTGACAACCGGCAAAATCCGCACGTCCAGATTTTTATTGGCGCTCATAATTTCCGCGGCTAATTTTTTCAGCACAACGGCAATCGACGTACCGGCGATAACGTCTATTTTAGTGGCTAGTGAAGAGGGGCTAGGGATTAGTGGATTGGCGGCGGTAAATTCGTCAATGAAGTTGCGCGTCATACCGATACCATTTTCAATTTGCGGAAAATCATCGTAATAATCGGCGGGCGGCATATCTTTACCAGCCAAAAAATAAAATTCGTCGCCCAAATAAATAAAAGTTTTGCCGAAATCTGCGCGAGCCTTGGCTTGAAATTTCTCAACCTGCGCGATAACTTTAGCCGCGCCTTCACTGTCAAATTGCATCAGCGGAAAACTATCGCGCCTGTGCTTAGTCATACCAACCGGCACAATCGCCAAACTTTGCGCGTGCGGATACCGTTTCATAATTTCGCTAATCGTATAATTGAGTTCCGCGCCGTCATTCAGATTTGGGCAAAGTACAACCTGCGTGTGATATTCAACACCCGCTTTTTCAAGTTTATCAAGATCGCTTTGAATTTTCGCGGCAAGCGGCGTCCTTAGCATTTTCGCCCGAACTTCACCGTTCATAGCGTGAACCGAAACGTACAGCGGCGACAGATGAAAATTTTTAATGCGCTTAAAATCGGCGTCAGTCAAATTCGTCAGCGTAATAAAATTCCCGTACAAAAAACTCAGCCGATAATCATCGTCCTTGATATTGAGCGTCCGGCGCATATTCGGCGCGATCATATCCACGAAACAAAACACGCAATGATTTTTACAGCATTTAATTTTGTCAACGGCGGACTCAAATTCAGCGCCAATTTCTTCGTCAATATCCTTTTCAAAGCCGATAAGTTCACGCTCGCCGTCCGCGTGCTCAATCAGCATTTCAATTTCCTCGTCGGCAAGCAGAAAACTCAAATCAATTAAATCGGTCGGTTTGCGCCCATTGATTTTCAAAATTTTATCGCCAATCGAGAGTTCGAGTTCCGCGGCGAGGCTGTTAGGTTCAATCTTCGTAATTTTCATAGCTAAAAAATAAACGGCGCAAAAAATTTCTACGCCGTTGCAAATTCAAATTTTCCGTGTAATATTTTATTGAGCGTTAGCAACTCTATCGGCTTCGACGGCGTCAACAATCTCGTTAAGAGCGTCAACCAGCGCGTCAACGTCGATGCCGTGAGCCATCGCGCCCTGTTCGACAGTTTCAAATTGCGCCACGTGGCAGCCAAAACAGCCCATTCCGGCGTACAAAAAAACTTCGATAGTCTCAGGATACTTTCGAACGACTTCGGTGATATTCATATCCTTGGTAATTTTCATAAAATGACCTCCCTTGAGTTGGAAAATTATATCACGAAATGGCGCAGCGTCAATGAATTTTCACTGAAAAATTTTCTTGCAATGGTAGGATTTTTCTGGTATAAGTTGAATTAGAAAATTGGTGGTGAGAGCGTTGGAATTTAGGCACAAAAGCGTAATGCTGGAAGAAGTAATTGACGCGCTCAAAATTCAGCCAAACGGAATTTATTTAGACTGCACGCTGGGCGGCGGCGGACATTCTTTGATAATCGGTGAAAAACTCAGTGCCAACGGAAAAATTATCGGAATCGACCAGGACGTTGAAGCGATTAATGCGGCGCGCGAAAAATTGAGCGGCTTGAATTGCGGCGTTGAAATTATTCACAGCAATTTTAGCGAACTGGATAAAATTTTGGGCGAGCAAAAAATTGACGGCGTGCTTTTCGATTTGGGCGTTTCTTCACACCAGATTGACACCGCCGAGCGCGGTTTTTCCTATATGCACGACGCGCCGCTGGATATGCGAATGGACAGGAGCAAAAATTTCAGCGCGTTTGAAGTCATTAATGAATACGCCGAGGCGGATTTGGTTAAGATTTTCAGCGAATATGGCGAAGAAAGATTTTCCAAGCGAATTGCGAAAAAAATTGTAGCCGCGCGGAAAATTGCGCCGATTAAAACCACTGGCGAATTGGTGAAAATTATTGAAAGCGCTGTGCCGAAAATTTCTGACGGCGGGCATCCTGCTAAGCGCGTTTTTCAAGCCGTGCGAATTGAAGTCAATCACGAATTGGAAATTTTGAGCATCGCTGTCACGGCGGCGGTGAATCATTTGAAAATTGGCGGGCGAATTGCGGTTATCACTTTTCACTCGCTGGAAGATAGAATTGTCAAGCAAACTTTTAAAAGTCTCGCGCAGGGTTGCATTTGTCCGAAAAATTTTCCGGTGTGCGTGTGCGGTCACAAAGCGGAAATTAAAATTTTGGGCAAAGCGAAAACTGCGGCGGATATGGAACTCAGCGAAAATTCCCGCGCGAAGTCAGCCAAACTTCGTGTTGCGGAAAAAATTTCTAAGGAGGAGTAATATGTCTTCACGGCGTACACCCAAAGCCGAAAATCAAGTTAATCAGTCGAATGTTCCGGTGAATTTTGGCGGCGCAGAAAAAACTTTAGACAATGGCGCGAAACTTCAGCTGATAAAATGCAAACCGCGGCTGAATCATTTGCTCCGGTCGCGTTGCCGCGTTGCCTTCATTGTGATTTCGATTTTGGCGATGTTGGTTGTCATTCGCAGCGGGATTAGTGCGAGCCGCGGCTATGCGCTTGTGGCGACGCAAAATCAGGCTCAACAACTCGAACAGGAAAATGAACGCTTGAAAATTGAAATTGCCAAATTAAAATCGCCAATCCGGATTAAACAAATCGCGCAGGAAGAATTGGGCATGGACGTACCCAACAAAATGTACTTCTCTCACGAATAATAAAAAGGGGCTGTACCGAAAAATCGGCGCAGTCCCAATTTTTATTGCCGTTGTTAAAATCAATTATTGCTCTTTAAGAAATTTTTCCGCGCCGGAGTTCATTTTCAAAAAGCCCATACCGGCAAGTCCAGTTTTCTTTTGAATATTTTTCGCGGCGGAATGAGCGATAGCAAGCTTATCGACGTTATTAAAAATCGCCTTGGTAACGTTGTAGCCGGTCTTATCGTCCATCTTGTCGGTCGTCACGAGAATAGCCATAACGTTAACCGTGGGGATTTCGCCGTTGAAACCTTGATAAGTGCCGCCAGGAACAACCGCGCGCGTATAGAATGGATAATCAATCGTCAGCGCGGTAATTTTATCTTCGTCAAGTGGGAGCAAGCGAATATCTCTTTGCGACGCTACGTCTTGAATTGAAGCGGTCGGATAACCAGCGGTAACACAAGCCACGTCAACGTTGCCGTCTTTCAGAGCATTCGCACCTTCAGCAAATGATAAAAATTGCTCGTCAATGTCATCGTAAGTAATGCCGTAAGCTTTGAGAATCTGACGAACATTCGCCTCGACGCCCGAACCAGCCGCGCCAACTGCAACTCTCTTGCCGCGCAGATCGTTAATCGAATTGATACCGGAATCAGCCAGCGTCACGAATTGGCAAGTTTCCGGATACAATGAAGCTATGCCGCGCAGATTTTCAATTTTCTTATCAAAAATTTCAGTTCCATTGACAGCGTAATAAGCAATGTCATTCTGAACAATCGCCATTTCGACTTGCCCGTCAGCCAGCATATTAATATTCGCCACGGAAGCGCCGGTACTTTGCGCGCTGGCATTTACGCCGATAACGTCTTTGTTTAGGACTTCAGCGATAGCGCCGCCAATCGGATAATAAACGCCCGCCGTGCCGCCGGTTGCGATATTAATAAAATTTTCTTTGCCCGCACTGTCACCGCAACCCGCCACGCCAAAAGCAAACGCTACTGCCAATCCTGCTGTCAACGCCCGCTTTAAAATTTTTGGTAATTTCATCTTCAACACCCCTCCGAAAATTTTTAAAAAACCTAGCGAATTATACCATACTTTTCGCCTTTGCAACAATATTGCTGAAAATTTTATGAACTATTTTTTATGGTTGCCTTGAAGATTTTCCTGTGCTAGAATATTTTTACTAAATTTTTAGCTGGGGGAATTTTTATGGAAGTCAAAATTTTTACCGTTGAATTAACCGGAATGGTCGGGCAAAATCTCCGGAAAGTTGAAGGCGAAATTAATTTATTTTTATCGACGCGCGACTGCATTTCGCTCACGCAATCCATTTTGCAAGAGCCGACTGCTGGCAGACCGCGAATCATTATAACCGTTGTTGCGGCGAAAAAATCTCCAGCAGAATAAAAAATTTTTCGCGCAGGACTTGAGACCGTTGCAAAAAAAATTTGCCGGTCTTTTTTTGTTGGCGAATACGCAAAATTGCAAAATAAAAATTCTGAAAATACTTTCACTTCATAAAAACTTGTGGTACTATAACTTTACCACTGAACCACGAGAATTTATTGAAAGGAAGTCTTTAAATGGCGACATTGTTAGAAAAGACGCGGAAAATTAACAAGTTGCTCCAAAGGTCAGAAACTGTTGAGTACGACGGCATATCGAAAGTCCTCAGCAATATTCTCGACGCAAACGTTTACATTATGGACAAGAAGGGCGATATTTGCGGCTATGCGTTCGTCGATAATTTTGAATGCGAACTGATGATTGACAAAGTTATTCGCAAGGGCAAATTCCCTAAGCAGTACGTGCGCTGGCTGAATCAAATGGACGCGACGCAGGCGAATATGCGGACGAAAAGCGGTATGTGCGCTTATGAGGAAAATCGCGTTTGCTCATTCGACGGCAAAAATACTACGATTGTTCCGATTTACGGCGTTGGTCACAGAATCGGCACGCTGATAATTGCGCGCTACGACGACGATTTTACTGATGACGATTTACTTTTGGCGGAGTACGGCGCGACAGTTGTTGGTATGGAAATGCTCCGCGATCACACTGAAAAAGTTGAAATTGAGGCGCGGAAAAAAGCTAACGTGCAAATTGCGCTGGCTACTTTGAGTTATTCTGAAACCGAAGCCGCGATTAATATTTTGGGCGAATTGGACGGCAGCGAAGGGCTTTTAGTGGCGTCGAAAATCGCTGACAGGGTTGGAATTACGCGCTCGGTTATCGTCAATGCGCTCAGAAAATTTGAATCCGCCGGTGTCATAGAATCCAAATCTCTCGGCATGAAAGGCACTTACATAAAAATTTTAAACGAATATTTGATGGAAGAAGTGCAAAAACTTCGCCGCTGAAAAAATTTTTCTTGTATTCGTCAAAAACATATGCTACAATGGCACTGGGGATTTTTAAGGGATTGGTCTTTCCTTCACGGAAGAATTTTAAGGACGGTGATTATCATGGCAACGATAGGCGGCGTGAATCCTACGCTAAGTAATTTAAATCGGATTAATAGTTCTCTGCAACAAACTACTCAGCGAATTGCAACCGGTTCAAATTACAACAGCGCGTCGCAAGGCAGCTCGGCTTATGCAATTCTCCAGCGTATGAATAGTCATATTGGCGCAATCGGGCAGTCTGTGCAAAATACGCAAAACGCCAGCGCTATGCTCAAAATCGCGGCGGGCGCAACCGGTAATACTATTAGCGCTCTCACCGAAATTCGCAGAAATCTTGTCAACGCGGCGAACGGTACTAATACCGATTCCGACCGCGCGGCGCTTCAACAAAATATTAACCAGATAGTCAGCCAAATCGACGATAACGCGCGCGCGAATTACAACGGCATAAATCTGCTTGACGGCTCAAGGGACGGCATTATGGTTGCGGGTATCAGCGGCTATGAAAATGTCGAAGTGGGCGATATGCGTCCGCAGGCGCTCGGTTTGACTGATAATCAAGGCAACGTCACAATCAGCACGGCGAATGACGAATCAATTCAATCGGCTTTGCAAACTGTTGATACTGCTTTGAATTTTGTTGGCGGCGTCAATGATTCTTTGAGTGCGGCTATGGACGAAGGCACATTTTCACTGGACGAGGCGCTTGACGAGGCTACAACTCAAGGCGCGCAGTTGCAACGCTTAGACTACCAGGCGGCGAATTACACCACTATGGAAGAAAACGAGCAGGCGGCGGCGTCAAATATCGGCGATACTGATATGGCGCGCGCAGTCGTTAATCTGAACAATGAAGAAGTGCAGCGGCAAATCGCTATGGCTATTTCGCGAATGTACAATCACAATCAAGCCAGCGTTTTGAGTTTGTTGCAATAAACCAGGCGGGCATAGTTCATCGGTAGAATGAGAGCTTCCCAAGCTTTAGAGGTGGGTTCGATTCCCATTGCCCGCTCCAAATTTGAAATTTACAAAGGCGTCGGTTGCGGCGTCTTTTTTAGTTTCCCAAGCTTTAGAGCAAATGCTCTTACTCATCGCATTTGCAGGGTTCGATTCCCATTGCCCGCTCCAATTTTGAAAATACAAAGGCGTTTTTTATGAGTTGAAATTTCGGGCGGGTATTTTTAATTTTGAAAAAAAAGCTTGCATTATTCGGCGGTGTGTGTTAAACTTCCATTCGTGGCGAAAACTTATGGCCCGGTAGTTTAGTTGGTTAGAATGCCGCCCTGTCACGGCGGAGGTCGTCAGTTCAAGTCTGATCCGGGTCGCCATAATCAATAGGCGACATAGCCAAGTGGTAAGGCCGAGGTCTGCAAAATCTCTATCCCCAGTCCGATTCTGGGTGTCGCCTCCAATCTTGTAAATTTCGGCACTGCTTGATGAGGTAGTGCTTTTATTAGTTAGGGCGTAATCTGAAGTTCTCAGCAGTTGACTGATAGTGGCGAACTGGATGCGCCTTTAAGAATAAGGATAATTGATTATCAAACTTCTTAAAAATCCTGTGAATTTAGTCGTTGGAAGTCCAGTAATGTAAGGGAAATTTTTATTGAGAAAGGCGGCGATACCTTGTTTGAAGATCTGTCACAGAATATCCAGGAAGCCTTTCGCAAATTGCGCGGTCACGGTAAATTAACCGATAAAGACGTTGACAAAGCTTTAAAAGAAGTGCGAATGGCGCTCCTTTCAGCTGATGTGAATTATAAAATCGTGCGGCAATTTGAAAAAAGCGTCAAAGCGCGCGCCGTCGATACCGAAATTCTTAGCAAATTGACACCCGCTCAATCAGTCATTAAAATCGTTGATGAAGAACTAACCGCGCTGATGGGCGGCAAAGCGGCGAAAATAAATATTTCTTCACACCCGCCAACAATAATCTTAATGGTGGGCTTGCAAGGTTCGGGCAAAACCACTTCGGCAGGAAAATTGGCGCTGGCAATGCGCAAACAGGGCAAACGTCCGGCGTTGGTCGCGGCTGATATTTACAGACCGGCGGCGATTAAACAGTTGCAAGTCGTTGGTGAGCAAGTCGAAGTTCCTGTTTTTACTGAAGATATTCAAGACGCCGTTCAAATTGCAAAGGATTCGCTGAGTTATGCAAATTCGCACGCAAAAGACGTTCTGATAATTGACACCGCGGGGCGCTTGCAAATCGATGATAGATTAATGCAGGAGCTCAAGGATATTAAAGCCGCTGTCAATCCGCACGAGATTTTATTGGTTGTTGACGCAATGATTGGTCAAGAGGCTGTCAATGTTGCTGAAACTTTTCACAATGCGCTTGGTGTTGACGGCGTTGTTTTGACTAAGCTTGACGGCGATGCTCGCGGCGGCGCGGCGTTGTCGATTAAAGCGGCTACGGGTTGCCCGATTAAATTTGTTGGTATGGGCGAAAAATTAGAGCCGCTCGAAGTTTTTCACCCCGACAGAATGGCGTCGCGAATTTTGGGAATGGGCGATGTACTTTCGCTCATTGAAAAGGCGCAATCCACCATTGACGCCAAAACCGCCGAGAAGATGGTTAAGAAAATCAAATCCGACGAATTTACGCTTGCGGATTTTCTTGAACAACTTCAGCAGGTTAAAAAATTGGGCTCGCTGAATGATTTGCTCGGTATGATACCTGGGCTTGGCGGGCTTAAGAAAAAACTTGTCGGAGTCGATTTAGATTTAGACGGCAAGGAAGTTAAGCATATGGAAGCGATAATCCTGTCAATGACGCCCAAAGAGCGGCTTGATGTTAGTATTATCGACGCGAAAAGGCGCAAGCGAATTGCAATGGGTAGCGGCACGAAAGTTTCTGACGTGAATAAACTGCTCAAGCAATTTGACGAAATGCGAAAGATGATGCGCCAAATGAGCGCTAAGGCAACCGCGGCTACTTCCAAAAAAACTAAGGGCAAAAAAGGAAAAACTAAGAAAGGCTCTGCGCCTAAACCGAAACTTCCAAATCTCGGCGGGCTTTTGAGCGGGCTTGGTAATAAATTTCCTTTCATAAATAAATGATAATTGGCGAAAGGTGGTGAAATTGTGGTAAAGATTAGACTTAATCGCATGGGCGCGAAAAGACAGCCGTTTTATCGGATAGTTGTGGCGGATAGCCATTGCCCGCGCGATGGACGTTTTATCGAAATCGTCGGCAACTACGACCCGACCAAAAATCCGGCAATCGTCAATATCGACGAGGATAAAATTATCAGCTGGATTAAAAACGGCGCGCAGCCGACAGATACAGTTCGCTCGCTGTTGAGCAAAAAAGGCATTATGAAAAAAATCCATGAGCAGAGAAAAAGCAAGGCGTAGACTTTGCATAAGTAATCGAGGTAGCAATTATGCAGGAACTTGTAAAGGTGTTGGCACGGGCACTTGTTGAAAATCCCGACGCAGTTGAAGTTGAAGTCGTCGAAGAAGATTCGCGAACCGTTTTAAAATTGCACGTAGCCCAGGAAGATATGGGCAGAATTATCGGCAAGCAGGGCAGAATCGCGAAGGCAATCAGGACGATCGTAAAATCAGCCGCGACGCGCGCAAACAAGAAAGTTACTGTCGACATTGACTGAAAAAGTCCGGCGGTGAGTTTTAGGCTCGCCGCTTTTTTATTTGGAGGCGCTTAATTTATGTATGATAGACTAATCAGTTATTACGATAGCGATATAAGAGACCGCGATTTACTTGCTCTTCAGAGCATTATGAATGATCGTACTTTTTTAAATGCCCTGGACAAAATTTTGAAAGAAAACGATTCTGGTAATTCTTGGGACGATATTTCAATAGCCGCCTGGCTGATTAACAAGGCTGAAGAGTTGGGATTGCGCGGCAATATTTTTCGCAGTTACCTTATTTATCTTTTGGCGCAAGAACCGAATTTAATTTCTGAAACCATTGAAAGAAGCGGCGGAAAAATCGGCGGGAGTTTATATAAAGTCTTCAGACGCGATTTGAGAATTATTTTTAACGAAGATATGATACAGTCTACGGGCGAAATGTACGACTTCATGAGCGATTATGAGCCGACTATTCCAAGTACAAATGAATCTTTTATCGAACTCGAAAAAAAATTGTCCGGTATAAACGACATTGACGAAATTGCAAAGATTTTAATTGAACACTACAGAACGTACGGCTACGGCGACATTGCGTCTTATCGGGCGTTCCGCTGGGATTCTGACGCCAAAAATCTTATCGGCATTAAACACTTTGAAAATATTTTGCTTGAAGATTTGATTGGTTACGCGCACCAGAAAGAATTGCTCACGAAAAATACTATTGCGTTTCTTGAAAATAAACCGGCGAATAATGTTTTGCTGGTGGGCGCGCGCGGCACGGGTAAATCTTCCGGCGTCAAAGCGCTTGTCAATGAATATTTTATGCGCGGGCTGAGGCTTGTGCAAATCACTAAGCCGCAGTTGAAAAAACTTCCGGAGATTATGGACGCGCTAAGAAAATTCGCCAGCAAACGTTTCATTATTTTCTTGGACGATTTGTCATTTGAAGAATCTGAATCTGAATATAAATATTTGAAGTCGTCGATTGAGGGCGGCGTTGAGGCACGTCCGGAAAATGTTTTGATTTATGCGACGTCGAACCGGCGGCATTTGATACGCGAAACTTGGCGCGATAGAGTTGACGGGCAGGATGAACTTTACCGCGACGATAGCGTCAATGAGACAATTTCGCTGTCAGACAGATTTGGGCTGATAATTCATTATTACGCGCCGACGCAGGCGGAGTATCTTGAAATTATTCGGCATATGCTCAAGAAAAAAAATATTGCGCTGGACGAAGAAACCTTGCGGCTTGAAGGTTTGCGCTGGGAAATGTCGCACTCCGGCAGGAACGGGCGCACGGCTCAGCAATTTGTGAATTATTATTTAGGGCAAAATTAATCCTGCGCGACAAACTAAAATAAAAAAAATCCCCGACCGCGAAAGTTGAGGATTAATTTTTTTGTGGGAAATTTATTTATTAACCAAGTGCTTTATGAACATTTACAAGTTCTTTGCGAATTTGGATATGTTGAGGGCAAACTTTTTCGCACGCACCGCATTTGATACAATCGCCCGCGGGTTTTTTATCATGCCATTTGACAAGCCATTCTTCCTGGTGTTTAGCTTTTTCCAAATCGCGGTACAGCGTCAAAATATTCATCGCAGTAAATGAGCCGGAAATGCCAATATTTTGCGGGCAAACTTTCGCGCAGTAATTGCAGGTCGTACACGGGATAATCGGAATTGTCGCCATAACGCGCTGGGCTTCCTTGACAGTTTCGCGTTCGGATTCATTGAGCGGCTGAAAATTCTCCATGTAGGAAGTATTATTTTGCATTTGCTCAAGGTTGCTCATACCGGACAAAACCGTGATAACGCCGTCGAGACTGGCTGAAAAACGAATCGCCCAACTTGCCAGCGACGCGTCCGGATTAGCTTTTTTGAAAACTTCAGCGACAGCATCGGGCGGATTTGCCAACATACCGCCCTTGACGGGTTCCATAATCACAACGGGCTTGCCGTGCTTGCGCGCAACTTCATAGACGCCGCGAGATTGAATTGCGTGATTTTCCCAATCGGCATAATTAATCTGCAGCTGAACAAATTCCGCTTCGGGATGCTTATTCAAAATTTCTTCAAGTTCCTCGGGCGTGGAGTGGAACGAAAAGCCGACGTGCTTAATCTTGCCAGCTTTTTTCTGCTCAAAAACAAAATTCCACATATCGAAGTCCTCAAAAAATTTGGTGCGCCCTTCGCCGAGATTGTGAAGCAGGTAAAAATCGAAATAACCTGCGCCGGTTTGTTTCAATGAAGTTTCAAATTGAGCAATGGCGTCTTCGCGGGTTTTACAGTTAATCCAAGCGGCATTTTTTGTAGCAAGCTGAAATTTCTCACGCGGATAACGCTCAACCAGCGCTTGACGAATCGCATCTTCACTGCCAGGATAAGCCCACGCCGTGTCAAAATAAGTGAAGCCTTTCGACAAAAACAAATCAACCATTTGCTTAACCTGCTCAACGTCAATGCTTTCGTCGTTTTTCTTCGGAAGACGCATCAATCCGAAGCCCAGCTTTTTAATCTCTTCGCCTAAATAAGCCACGGTAACCCCTTCTAATATATTTTCACACTACACAATGATATTTTAAACTAAATCAACCAAAATGTAAATATCGAATCAGCAGATATAAAATTTAAAGCTATTAGCGGCATTACTGAGTATAAAGGGATATCTACAACGGAATACAGCAACACGCTAAAAGTGCTGATTTTTTTTTGCGGCAATGGCGGTAGAAAATTTTTTTTGCCGAATGTTTTTCTCGCTATCTTTTAGCTCTTAAAGTTGTTCATTTTTCAATACAGTGTAAAAAAATTTTTACGTTGCATAAACTCAAAACTTTGTAAAATATGAAAAAATATAGCGGAGTTTTAAATGGAAATTACTCGGTCGTTGTCCGACAACAAAAAATTATTGCAAAGTTTGTTCAGCAAGCACGCGGTATCAGCCGGATTGTCAATGTTCGGCGTCCAATGTTGTTTGATGGTAAATTCTATTCTCGCAGGAAAATTTTTCGGCGGTACGGGACTCGTTGTAATGAGCATTGTATCGCCGCTTTATTCAGTTTACGCTGCAATCGGCGCACTTTGCGGAATTGGCGGCGCGATTATCACGGCTCACGCACTGGGGAGCGATGATAAAGATGTTGCCAATGAAAGTTTCTCGTGCGCTTTTTTTGTTTGCATAGCAATCTCGATAATCGCTTCAGTTTTCGGCTTAATTTTTCAAGAAAATCTACTGTACATTTTGGGAAGTTCAGAGAAAAGTTTTTCGGAGGCTCAAGCATACAGCACAGTTTATATCATCGGCGGAATTTTTACAGCGCTTTTTTATATGCCGTACCATTTTTTGAAATTGACAGGGCAATTAAAATCGCTGATTCTGCTGTACATTGCTATGGCGGCAGAAAATTTCTTTCTGGATTGGCTGTTCTGCGAGATTTTTCAATTTGGCATGGAAGGAATTGCACTCGGCACGGTTTTATCTTCGCTAATCACCGTTGTAATTGGATTCAAAATAATCCTGCGCGACGACGAAGGCTTTAAACTGGTGAGAAAAATAAATTCATATGAAGTTCGACAACTTTTTAGATTTGGCACGCCGTCCGCGCTCAACCAATTTTTAAATTTCGCAAGATTTATTCTGATGAACCAACTGCTTTTAGTGGTCGCGGGGCAAATGGGGCTGGCGATTTTTTCAGTTGTCAAAGTCATTGAAAATTTATCGACGGTAATTCTTGCGGGAATTTCACAGGCAACATCAGCGTTTGTCGGCGTATTTTTCCAGGAACGCGACAATGAAAGTATCCGCCAAATCGAGCGCCAGGCTCACATTATCAGTTTTGAATTAATCATTCCGATAGTCATTGGCGTTTGGATTTTCCCAGACCAAATTTGTACATTGTTTGGCGTCTCAAATTCCGCGCTCACTTCAGAGAGCATTAAAATTTTTTCATTGAGTTTAATCCCGTCAATTTTCTGCATGATTTTGACCAGCTACTATCAATCAACAAAATTCACCAAGCTGGCAAATTTAATCACGGCGGGCAGGGGGTTTATTTTGCTGCTGATACCGGCGTACATTTTAGCGCCGCAATTCGGCTTAAAATTCGTGTGGTATTCGTTTTCAATAGCGGCAGTGGGAACGCTGATAATTTTGGGCGCAGTTTTATTTTTCAATCGCGCCGAAGATAAATCGCCAATTTTGCTCTTAGATTTGAACGGCGAAAAAAACGGCAGCTATATTTCATTTTCAGTTAAAGCCGACCTTGCCGCCATTTCCAACAGCGTTAAAAACATTGCCGAGTTCTGCGCGAAAAATAATCTGACTAACAAGGAGACAATGCTGGTTAAATTGTCGATGGAAGAGATGCTCGTCAGCATAACCGAGCATTGCTTTGAAAATGATTCAGCGGCGACCATTGACGTCAGAATTTTTATCATACGCAAAGACAGCCATTTAATGATTGTTATGAGAATCCGAAATAGCGGCAAATTATTTAATCCTATCGCCTACTACAAAAAGCTTGAAGAAAAATTTGCAGATGACCCGATGAATTTTGCAATGAGCGATTCGCTTGGTATTGCAATGATTAGCAAAATCGCCGAAGTTCATTATCAAAGTACTTTTGGGATAAATAATTTAACTGTATTGATTGATAAACAGGAGGAAAATTAATGGAATTTATGACTTTGAAAAACGCTGAGGGCAAAGAAATTTCCGTGCGCTTTAGGAAATTTCAACTTTCGGACGCTACTGAAATTGTCAAATTAATTCGCGACGAATACGGGGAAAAATATCATAAGCGCAACCTTTACGATACCGATTATATTATCCGGCAGAATGAGGCGGGCGCTTTGATGTTCCATGTAGCTGAAATGGTCGGCGGTGAAGTTATTGGCTGTTTGGCACTCAAACGCGAAGGTACGGCTTGCAGTATTGCCACAGGAATTATTTTGAAAAAATATCGCCGATACGGAATGTTTTTTCCTTTCGCAAAATATATCGCGGCTCAGATTCGCCAACTCGATAAAGTTTCCGCCATTTACTGCAGAATGATTCTTTACCACGATATTACTCAAAAACTTATGGCGCGGCTCGGTTTAAAAGCTTGTGCGTTTGTGCCTTCGCTGATTCTGGCTGATAATTTTCAACATTCCTATGACAGGGACGACAATTTGAAATTGACGCTTGGAATTATGATTCGCAAAGTTTCAAAGCATGACGCTGGGAAAATTTATCTGCCGGTTGAACAAATTAAAATCGCGCAGGACATTTACAATTCCCTGAAAGTTAAATATGAAATTGACAGCACGGAAAATATTTTAGCAGGCGAAAGCAAAATTTCAGTTGACAATGACGCCGTTCAACAAAATTGCACGATTGAGATTGATTTTGCCGGTGCTAATTTAGTTAATCAGATTCGCGCAGTGCATGAGAAATTCAGCGGCGATTATCAGACTTTCAATATTTTTTTGAATGTCAGCGATAAGTCGGCGGTTGCGGCTTACAATGAGCTGGTGAAACTTGGATATTTTTTCGTGGGGTTCAAGCCGATTTGCAGCGATAGAGAAATTATGATTCTGCACAATCCGCGAAATGTGGCGATAGATTTTGACAAACTTAAATTAATCGAGGAATTTGAATTTCTGCGCGAATACGTCAAAAAAATGTATGGGAGCAGGTGTCTCATTGAAAATCAGTAGAATGGGGATTCACAAGCAGGTTTTATTTTTGGTCTTATCTTGTAGCATAGTTACGTTGTTAATTGCGGGCGGAATTGCACTTTTCGGAATGATGAATATCAAAGCTAATGCCGTCGATGTCGGTATAGAAATTGGAAAATCCGCGGCTGAAAAAAGTTCACAGGCGCTCAGAGATTCTATCAAAAACGGTTTGGAAGGTCTTGTCCAGGAGCGCTCAAAACAAATCAACGCCATTTTTCAAAGTGTTCGTTGGGACGTTAAAGCACTTTCCGACGAAATGACAATGATATTAACAAATCCGTGGAATTACGCCCCAAGATATGTCTCCGAGCCGAATTGGAATAATGAAGGCGTTATCGTCGCGCAGTTGCAGTACCGTGAAGGCGTTAATCGCGCGGCTTTGGCTGAAGAAGTTGGTTTGACTGCAAATCTGCAAGACTGGTTATATCGGATGAATATCAGCGACGACGTGATAACTTCAAATTACGTGGCGTCGGTGAATGGATTTAACATAACGGTTGATGCGGCGTCCGAGCGGCGCGTTGACGAATATAATAATCCGTTGCCGAATGATTATAGCGTGCGTCCGTGGTATCAAAAAGCCATGCAGGAACAGAAAGTAACTTTCACAGATGTTTTTACAGATTCGCACGGCAGGGGCTTAGCTTTATCCTGCGTTGCGCCATACTATAATGCTTACGGCGAAATTGCGGGCGTAGTTGGCGAAGGTATGCTTTTAAAAAGTGTCAATGAAATTGTCTTGAGTACGAAATTTGGAGAAACAGGTTACGGCTTTATAATGGACAGTAATGGGCACGTGCTTTTTTCGCCGAAAGATACCGGCGATTTGGCGATTGATTCTGAGGAAGATCCGAGTTTATTGGACGACGCCAAAGATCCGACATTAGCGGCGGCGGCTAAACTTATGGCGGCTGGCAAGTCCGGTTTGGAATATGTGACGATTAATGGTATTCCCTGCTATCTGGCATTTACGCCGCTTGAAAGTACCGACTGGAGTTTTGGCGTTGTCATTGAAGAATCCGAAATTTTAATGTCTGCCGAAGTCAGCCGTCAAGTTATCGAGCAAAGCACCGGCGATTTTGTGGCTGTGCTTAATGATTCAATTAAAACTTTGATTCTCTCCATATTGGGCGCGTTCGTTGCGATAATGTTGATAGTGCCGTTTTTTGGCAGAAAAATTGCTGATTCTTTTACAAAACCGATTAATATTTTGACTGACGGCGTGCGCGAAATTGCAAGCGGCAACCTTGACAAGAAACTTGATATTCACACCGGCAACGAAATTGAACATCTCGCAACCTGCTTTAACGCAATGACTGACGAATTAAAAACGCAAATGGCAAACCTTACGAAGGTTACCGCCGAAAGGGAAAAAATTGCAACCGAATTGAATGTTGCGACGAATATTCAGCTTAGTATGTTGCCACGTAATTTTGATTTTGGGCGCGATGATTTTGAAATTTACGCAACGATGAATGCGGCAAAGGCTGTTGGCGGCGATTTTTACGATTTTTATTTGCTCGACGAAAATCATCTAGTTGTGACAATGGCGGACGTTTCGGGTAAAGGCGTACCGGCGGCATTATTTATGTCGCGCAGCAAAACAATCTTGAAAAATTTTGCAATGACAATGACGAATCCCGATGATTTTGCGGCGGTAATGACTTTGGCGAATAACCAGCTTTGCCAAGACAACGACGAAATGATGTTTGTAACCGTGTTTATGGGAATGCTGGATTTGCAGACGGGAAAATTTGTTTACGTCAACGGCGGGCACAATCCACCGATGATTTATAGCGACAAAGAAAAATCCTACCACTATTTGAAAGTTGAGCAGAATTGCGTTTTAGGTTTAATGGACGAAATGGATTTTGTACAGCAGGAAATTCAGCTTGAGCGCGGCGATATGATTTATTTGTACACTGACGGCGTAACTGAAGCAATGAGCGAAACCAACGAGCAATACAACGAAGAACGCTTGAAAAATTGCCTTGACTCGATAGGCGGAAAATGCGCATTGGCGGAAATATTATCCGGAGTAAGGGCGTCATTGGCAAAGCACGCGGGCGCGGCTGAACAATCCGATGATATTACTATGTTGGCTTTGCGGTTTAATCGGTAGTAAATAAACTTTTACTTTTTGCGCAGGGCAACGTGATAAAATTCAAATGTATCAAAAAAAAATTTATAAGGAGCGGAGTGTATGAAATTTGAGTTTTCAGACACGATCGGCGGTTTCTGTAAAAGTTACGACGCGGCAACTCGGAGCGGCGTTATCGAAACTTTTGCCGGCGACGAAGTCAAATTCAAACTTTCCGATAATATCTACGCGCGGATAGTTAGAAATTTGGATGAACCTTACCGCGATTGCACGGGGCAACTTGATAAACTTCTTCGCGCAGGACAAATGGCGTTCATTTACGGGATTTACTACCCCGACGAAGGCGGAACGCATTTTGAGGCATCCTATATTGATTTTCCTGGACGCAAACCTGAAGAAATGCGCTTTGAAGAGGCTGATTGGTGGGTTAATCAAGCGCGCAGTATTGCGGATTTTTACATTAAGGCAGAATTTCCGAATGGTGAAATTGACTATCGCCAGTACCGCACGCGCTTAACTTTGGACGGCGTACGCAAGCCGGATTTTCGCCAGGAAACCGATACTATTTCCCGTATGATTTACGGTATGGCGAGCGCTTATATGCTCACCGGCGAAGACAGATTTTTGGAAGTTGCCGAAAAAGGTACTAAATATCTGCGCGACCATATGAGATTTTACGACATTGACGAAAATGTTGTTTATTGGTATCACGGAATCGACGTGCAGGGCGACAAGGAACATAAACTTTTCACGTCAGAATTTGACGACGATATTGAAGCAATTCCGATGTACGAGCAGATTTACGCGCTTGCCGGTCCTACTCAAACTTACCGCTTGAACGGCGACCCTGCCATTATGAAAGATATTCGTATGACGATTAGCCTGTTCGATAAATTTTTTATTGATAGAGAAAAAGGCGGCTACTATTCGCATATCGACCCAGTAACTTTCGACCCGAAAAGCGAGACGCTTGGGCGCAATGTCGGGCGCAAAAATTGGAATAGCGTTGGCGACCACGCTCCGGCTTATCTGATTAATCTTTACCTTGCAACTATGGACGATAAGTACAAAGATTTTCTTGAATATACGGCTGACTGCATTGAAGAGCATTTCAAGGATTATGATAATAGCCCGTTCGTGCAGGAAAAATTTTATGACGATTGGAGTCACGACGAAACTTGGGGCTGGCAACAGAATCGCGGCGTAGTTGGGCACAATCTTAAAATCGCGTGGAATTTGATGAGAATCAACAGCGCGGTTGCCAAAGATAAGTATGTACAATTCGCTGAAAAAATTGCTGAAGTTATGCCCAAAGTTGGTATGGATACACGGCGCGGCGGCTGGTACGACGTTATGGAGCGCAAACTTCGCGCAGGTGAAACTTGCTATCGTTTTGCATGGCACGACAGAAAAGCCTGGTGGCAACAAGAGCAAGGAATTTTGGCTTACCAGATTTTGTACGGTTGCTTGAAAAAGCCGGAGTATTTGAATTTGGCGAGAGTTTCAGCGGCGTTTTACAATGCTTATTTCCTCGACCACGACGACGGCGCGGTTTATTTCAACGTGCTGAATAATGGTATTCCGTTCCTTACCGGCAATGAGCGCCTCAAAGGATCTCATTCAATGGCGTGTTACCATTCGATTGAACTTGCATTTTTGAGCGCGGTTTACATTAATCTTTTGCACACCAAAAAGCCGCTTGATTTGTACTTTAAGCCAATGCCCAATGCGTTTGAAGGCTCAAATACTTTGCACGTTCAGCCGGATATTTTGCCAAAGGGCAGTTGCAAAATTGAATCAGTCGAAATTGACGGCAAACCTTGGAATTATTTTGATGCCGAAAACTTCACGGTTAAACTTCCTGACGTGGATTATCGTCCAAAAATCAAGGTTAGAATCGTCCCGACCGAGTAAGGAGATATTTTTATGGCAAATTATGTAATGGAGATTGGCGAAGTCAGCAAAATTAAATTGCACGGACACATTGACGCGTCGATTGCTCCGGCTCTTATGAATGAGTTGAAACAGCTGATTGAGCGCAAAGGCGAAATTAAAAAGTTGGTTTTCTACGCTGAGGAACTTGAATATATCGCCAGCGCGGGGCTTCGCGCAGTTGTTTTCGCTAAACAAAAAATTGGTGCGGGCGTCCAGGTTTATTTAATCGGCGCGTCCGCGGCTATTCTCGATGTTTTCAAAATGACTGGCATTGATAAATTTTTGACGATTCAAGATACATTCGAGGGATAATTTTATGCTGAAAAATGTAGCATTTCCAGCTTATCGCTCATAACCGATGAAATTAAAAAATCTTTTCACGATGATAAATGGGTAAACCGCCTGAAAGTTTGCGCTGAAGAAATTTTAGTAAATGTCATAGATTATTCAAAGTCCGAAAAAGTTTACATTACCTGCGAAATCGAAAATGATGCAATGCGTTTTGAATTTGTCGACGACGGCACTCCCTACAATCCGCTGGAGGAAAAGCCGGACGTTGACATTGACGCTGATATTGACGAAAGGCGCATAGGCGGGCTTGGGATTTTCCTTTATACAACGATTATGGACAAAATGGAATATCGCTACGAAGGCGGCAAAAATCATCTGATTGCAATAAAAAATTTATCCTGTGAGGCGAATTAATTTTGCGAAACAAAATAGGCGTCTTGATTGAAAGCGACTTTTACGAGCCGGAAATCGAATATT
>CAJOIB010000017.1:0-20699 GCA_905234705.1 uncultured Selenomonadaceae bacterium
AAGTCTGGAGAGCCGAAGCCGTACTGGTGTTGGTATTTGAAATCTTACCGTCGACTATGACAGCGGCGATATTCTTACTTTTTACAACATCAAGAGCGCTGGTTTCGCCAACTTTATCAAAGGCCGCCTTTGCATCTGTTGCCGTAGAATAGCCGCCCAAGTTATAAACGCGACCATCAACTTCACCGCCGGCTTTAACGTGTACAAAACCTTGGCTGTTGTTAATAGCGTTTGCGGTGGATGAAGCAATCTTACCGCCACTTTCGACGTAGATTTGTCCGCCCATGTTGACAACGCCGACGTTGCCCTGAGTTTCACCACCGACAGTACCGTATACATTCAAAACAGCCTCATGGGCATTAGCCGCGCCATTAACATTACCAGCAGTACTCGTACTGACGTCAGAAGAGCCAATGTAAATAGCTCTGCCGCCGCTGGTTGTTCCGGCTACAACAGTACCGCTAACGTTAACAGTAGCGCCGTCTTCAATCCACAAAGCAGTACCGTACTGACCATCACCTGATGAACCAGTAAGAGTAACATTAGCACTTATATTTAATGTACAACCTGACGAAATATGGAGCGGAATACCAACCGTTAAGTTCGAGCTAAGTGTAGCGTCAGTTACTAAAGTTGCTGTACCAACTGTAATGCCGCTGATGTCGGTGATATTGTCGTAGTAAGCAACATTATCTTCGCTAGTTCTAACCAAGAAAACTGTTGAAGTATTTGATGCGGCTTGTGAGGCGAATTGCTGCAAGTTGAAATCGAGTGTATTGGTAGTTGCTTCGCTGGCTTCAAAAATGTTTTCGTTATTGTCATTAACATTGGTAGAAGCATCTTTGAGGTTAAAGTTTTCCATAAAATAATTTCTCCTCTCTTAACAGAGCGCCGTTAGACGCTGCCTAGTCGCCACCAACGATTTAGCACGTCTGACGACCCTACGAACATTCGCCGGCAGGAATATTTACCGGACTTGAAATTTTGAAAGAACGGGTATTATCTTGGAGGGTTGCCCCCAAGTAAAAATTTTAAACTAGGGCGAAGATCCACCTACCTCTCCCCAGTTTGGTCGGTCTAGATTCATTTGAAAGCACCCTCCTATTAGCGAAAAAGTTTAGAGTTACCGCGATTTTTCGGATTTTTTTCGGCGGGCTAAAAATGCACGCACTAATCCCAAAAATCCAATATAAGAATCCGTTTGCTATTGTACCAAAAAATTCAAGAATTGCAAGCCCCTTTCGCTGAAAAAAAATTGAAAGCTAGGATTCCCTAAAAAGTATATCGGCATAACGCGAAAAAAATTTTGCCGAGAAAGATTAAAATTTGGTTAGAAATCTCTGAAAGGCACTCGCGCAGGGCAAAAAAATAAGCCGCTTTACAACTGAACGGCGGTTATGCTAGAATGGGCGTCGACAGTTGGTTGTCGGCTTCCTCGGTCGAGGAGGTGGCATCAATGACGATGTACGAAAAGATTTCGCTCGCGATTTCGATTGCACAGTTCGCCCTTGCCATCTACGACGTGCTTTTTAAATAAGCACCGAATAAGCCATGTCGGCAAGCCCTTAATCTAAGCTTCGATTAATTTTGAGGAAGTCGGCACTCCACAGCCAGCTGTCCTTTTATTGTTGAAATTATAATTTATAAAAATCAGCGTGTCAATAGCCGCTTTACAACTGCGCGACTGAATGATAGAATACGCCCAAGTGCTTGTGTCAATGACGGCAGGCGGTTAGTCCAAAGCCCCCAAATTGGGGTGATAAAATGGACGACTACGGATTTATGGCATGGTTGGTAACAATTATCGCCATCGTGGCTATCTTCTTTAAGAGATAAAGAAAAACCGCCTAAGAGCTCCAACTCTGCAAGCGGTCTTAAAAATTTCTCTCCAACAATATATACTTAGGGGGTAAACCGCCTAATTCAAGCACTGGCGTCCTGCGCGATTGGCAGGGCGTTTTTTTTATGCTCAAATTATAGATTATAAAAATCAGCGTGTCAATAGCCGCTTTACAACTGCGCGACCGAATGATAGAATACGCTCAAGTGCTTGTGTCAATGACGGCAGGCGGTCAAATGTAAAGCCCCCGAATAGGGGTGATTGTATGCGCATTATGAAAATTATAATCCGCGTGGTGATAATCACCGGAATAATCATGGTGCTGTGCACAAAAGTAGCCGCCTAAGCTCCCGAAAGCTCAAGCGGCTCAAGTAACCTTTATCTAACCAACATACATAGTTGAGGGCTGACCGTTCTTTAAGCACCCGCGTCCTGCGCGATTGGCAGGGCGTTTTTTTATGCTCAAATTATAATTTATAAAAATCAGCGTGTCAATCAGATTTTAAATTTCCCGATAGCGTCTTGCATTTCAACCGCCAACTGCGCGAGAGCTTGAGAGGCGGCGGCAATTTCTTCATTGGACGCAGATTGAGTTTCAGTATCGTTGGAAATGGAATTAGTATGCTCGGAAGTTTTTTGGCTGACTTCGTTAATCGATTCGACAGCCGCAACAATCTTTTCAGCGCCGGTTGAAACAGTACGCATTGAAACGCCGATGCCATCCATTTGTTCCTTGATACCGTCAACGCGCTGCATAATGCGCTGGAATTGTTCGCCAACTTCACGAATAGCGTCCGTACCTTCCTTAACGTCATTAGTGCCAGCCTGCATTGCCTGTACCGCATTTTCAGTATCATTTTGAATACTGCTGATACGATCGCGAATCTGCTCCGCGGAAGTTTGAGATTCAGACGCCAATTTACGAACTTCTTCAGAAACAACAGCAAAGCCTCTGCCGTGCTCACCTGCGCGAGCCGCCTCAATCGCCGCGTTCAACGCAAGCAGATTAGTTTGGTCGGCAATGGCGGAAATTGCGTCAACGATTTGCCCGATTTGCTTGGAATTTTCGCCGAGCTTTTTAACGACTTCAGCCGAAGTGGCAACGCTCTTTTCGATATTCGCCATTTTTTGAATAGCAACCGTCATAAGTTCCGAACCGTGCTGTGCGGCTTCAGCAGTATCATTTGAAGATTGCGTAACCAGCTTAGTTTTATCGGACATTTTTTCAATATCGCCAAAAACCACGTCAACATTTTCTTTGGCGGCGTTAATATCGTCCAGCTGAATTGTAACGTTGCTGTTAACTTCATTAACACGTTCGGCAATATGAACTGCGGTATTCGCTGACTGATTCGCGCTCGCCGTCAATTCTTCCGAAGACGCCGCTACCTGGTGCGACATATTTGACATTTTACCAATCAAATTTTTCAAGCTGCTACTCATATCGTTAAACGCCTGCGCGAGTTCTCCAACTTCGTCCTGGGAAGTAACGCGCACATCGTCCATTTTAAGATTGCCCTTCGCCAATTCAACTGCATGCTGGTGAAGTTTTGAAATGGAATCCGTAATCGAACTTGACATATTCAAAGAAACGAACAACATAACCAGCGCGCCAATTACGACGAGAATTAAATAAGTATTGCGAAGGCTATGACTTGCGGCGAAAACAACATCTTCATCAACGGCGATACCAACAATCCAGCCCGCACTTTTCATCGTCGTATAAACAAAAACTCTGTCGGCGGTATCTTTACTGCGCGGCAAATGGAAATAACCAGAGCCTTTTTGCAACATAGTATCAAACTGACTTTCAAAGCCTGGAATTTCGCGAATATTTTCAGCGCTAACTTGTCTGCCAATCGCAAGGATTTTTCCCGAACGCCCAATGATAACGCCGTTGCCATTACCGCGGTAATTCATCTTCTTAACCTGTTCGTCAAGAGTACTCAAAGCAACGTCAACGCAGGTCGCCCCAACAAATTGCCCGTTGATTTTAATCGGAGCAACAGCCGAAACAACTAACTTATTTGTAAAGCTGTCAACATATGCGAGCGTGTAAGTTAATTTATTAGCAGATTTAGCGTCATTATACCAATCTCTGACGGTCGGATCTATTTTGCCGGTAAAATCGCCCGCGTGATAGCCGTAAAAATATTTATCTTCAAGTCCTATGGTAACTTCCAAAATATCATCGTCCGAAGTAGTGAGCGACAACAATTCCGGATTTTTAATTCTGCCCATATCACCCAAATTGCCGAGAAGGTCAGCCGCATATTGTGCAGAAATGGTTTTACTGGTCAGCCAATTATCTAATTCCTCGCCCTTCGAGTCAACAACTGCAATCATTTCGTTGTCAATAGATTCACTCAAACTGCCGCTGGAAATATAATACGCAATCGCCGATACGATAACAATCAGCGCGCCGGATAACGCCGCCAACAGCGAAAATTTTTGCTTAAGCCGAAGATTCATTTTAACGCCTTCCTTTCAAATTAATAGCAGGGTCATCAATTCCGTTGAGTCGAAACGCCTTTGCCCTATCCAAACAAGTCGCGCAGTGCCCGCAAGGTTTGTCACCCCTTTCGTAACAACTCCAGGTTAATTCGTACGGCACATTTAAATCAGTGCCGATTTTAACAACATCAGCCTTAGTTTTGCCAAGAAACGGCGCAACTAATTTGATTTTACCGTAAGTACCGATATTTACCGCGTCACCAATTTTTTCAATGAAATCTGCGCGACAATCCGGATAAGCATTAACAGCCGCGTCGTCCTGGTGAACGCCAATATAAAGTTCAATGTCATCATCATAAATGCTGTCGGCAAAACTCGCCGCAACAGAAATCATCAGCCCGTTTCGGAACGGTACGTAAGTTTCCACGCGGGAATTTTTTTCAATCTGCTCGGCGTACGTAGAATGAGCCAGATTTTTATTTGAAGTGTTCATAAGCGCCGAATCCGAACGCTTGAAAATCTGCGCCGCGTCAAATTCGTAATGAGCCACGCCGTAATAATCCGCAATTTTTTTCGCGCAGGACAATTCGCGCTCGTGCCGCTGTCCATAAAATATTGAAACCGCCGAAACATTTGCATTACCAAGTTTTTCAATGGCAATGGCAAGACAGGTTGTCGAATCTAAGCCGCCGCTCGAAAGTACCACCGCTTTCAAAATTATCACCCGCCAATTTTCGCAACAGTAAGCAGTGCAATTCCTACAGCCAACATCACAAATAAAACCGGCACGGCGATAAAAAATGCCAGCGCGGAAAGCGCAACCACAATTAAAGTCGCGGCGATTTTCGCAATCTTGCTGTTATTAATGAGCCCATCAATCAATTTGCCGAAAAGCTTTGACAAAATACCAGGGCTACTGTAAGTGTAAAAAGTTCTGCGCGAATTCGTTTTATAAGTGCGCCTGTATGAGCCTTGATTAGAGCCGGAAGAATTATTCTCATCAGTTCCTGCGTCAATAGTCACGCCATCAAAAAATTTTTTCTCAATGTTAGTCATTTCGCGGACGTTGCCTTCGGTATTGTCATAGCCGCAAAAACTACAGCGTAGAGAGTTCCCCAATTCTTTGCCGCATCTCCTGCATTGCATTAACATACACCCTTTCAAAAAATTTTGCGAAAATATTTTAGCATATCTGTAAGCATTTTGGCAAAAAAAATAGCGGGAATTTCCCCGCCGTTGCAATTAACTCATTGCGCTAACATCATACGCTCGCCAATACTGCCTAATCGAATCTCGCCGATTTGAAAATTCGTCTGTTCACGAACCGCCAAGCGCAAATTTGAAATATAATCCTTGAAATCCTCGGCGACTTCACCCTGCGAAAAGTAAAAGCGCATATCCAACTGATTTTTTTCGTAAACGCGGAAAATCAATTCAGCCGCGCCGATATTGTCAGTCAGCACGCAAATTCTAAGCCAGGTTTCCTTTTTCTCAATGCCGGTTTCTTTATCGGTCGTGTTTTCGTCGTAAACGCTGAGGTAAGTTGGGTAACTGGTTTCATTTTCGCCCATGTAAAGCGGCAACATCATTTGAAAGGAGCGCTGATTTTGCACTGAAGAATTATCGCCGCCCATCGCCTGTCTAATTGTATTGGCGAAATCCGAAACTTCGCGCCCAGCTTTTTTGAAGGCTCGCGCAGTCATATTGGAATTGACGCCCGCCATATCGCACAGTTGCATAAACGCCCACAGTCTCGGCAAGTCCGGCAATTTTTGTTGAACCGCCGCCTGTTGTACGACGGTCGGAACATTTTGCTGACAGAGCCGCAACAGATTTTGCAAATGGCGCGCCTCTTCACGCGAAAACATTGTTTGTGAATTGTTGACGAAATTTTGTAGCATAGTGGATTCGCGCGGCGTCATTGATTCGGAGCTGGGACTGCGCATCAAAAACTGCGCGAGATTTTTCAGCGCGTCCATGGTTTGCGGCGTATTCTGAATTGGCTGCCGTAGCATTAGCGTTTTTGCGAAAAGCATTTGCTCCTTGAGTTCCTGCTGCTTGGAAAGAAAATCTTCGTCGAAAGGCTGTTGAGTTTTGCGCTCTCGTTCGATGGAAAAGCCGCCGTCCTCGACAGTCTTTGAGTGAGTTTGTTGATTTGGCGCGGTTTGCGGTTTTTGGGAATTTTCTACTCCGACACGGGAAAAATCATTGCTATTTTGAGCGACTTGCTGAGATTGTTGATTTGACGCCATTTGTTGAGTTTGTGACTGATTTTGAACCGGCTGATTTTGAGAATTTGCACCTTGTACTGGGGAAAAAGTATCACTTTTCGGAGCGGCTTGTTGAGATTGTTGATTTGACGCCATTTGTGGCTGTTGCGACTGATTTTGGACTGGCGAATTTTGGGAATTTGCACCTTGTACTGGGGAAAAAGCATCACTTTTCGGGGCGGCTTGTCGAGATTGTTGATTTGACGCCATTTGTGGCTGTTGCGACTGATTTTGGACTGGCGAATTTTGAGAATTTGCACCTTGTACTGGGGAAAAAGTATCACTTTTCGGAGCGGCTTGCTGAGATTGTTGATTTGACGCCATTTGTTGAGTTTGTGACTGATTTTGGACGGGCGAATTTTGGGAATTTGCACCTTGTACTGGGGAAAAAGTATCACTTTTCGGGGCGGCTTGATGAGATTGTTGATTTGACGCCATTTGTGGCGATTGTGATTGATTTTGGACGGGCGAATTTTGGGAATTTGCACCTTGTACTGGGGAAAAAGCATCACTTTTCGGGGCGGCTTGCTGAGATTGTTGATTTGACGCCATTTGTGGCGATTGCGGCTGATTTTGAACCGGCGAATTTTGATTATTTTCTACCTGTACTGGGGAAAAAGTATCACTTTTCGGGGCGGCTTGCTGAGATTGTTGATTTGACGCCATTTGTGGCGATTGTTGCTGATTTTGAATCGGCTGATTTTGAGAATTTGCACCTTGTACTGGGGAAAAAGTATCACTTTTCGGAGCGGCTTGTTGAGATTGTTGATTTGACGCCATTTGTTGAGGTTGCGGCTGATTTTGGACTGGCGAATTTTGAGAATTTGCGACTTGTACTGGGGAAAAACCATCACTTTTTGAAGCGACTTGCTGAGATTGTTGAGGTTGTCCTTGATTTTGAGTATCCGGCGTACGGGAAAAACTTTGTAAATCTGGCGTTTGTCGCGACTGAAGCTGTTGTTTATCCAGCTGTGCATACGGATCGTCAAATTGCCGGTACATTGAATTTAAAAGCTGTTGCGTAGCTGTCGGGCGGCGCGTTTGCTGCTGCATTTGCGCCGGTTGTTGCATTTGCCCTCGATTGGAAGATTCTTCGGCGGACGGGCGCGGCATAAAATATTGTACCAACTGCTTTAAAAATTGCATTCCCTCAGATTGATTCGGCTGTGTTATTGGCATTGACGGCGACTGCGACAACTGCGCGAGAATTTCATATAGCGCGCGCGGCAAATCTTCCGCGTTTTTTGAATCGACTAATTCAAACGCCGATTTCGTCATTAACACCGGCTCTAATGCACTGCCGCCATTTTCCGAGACAATTAAATTTTTAAACTGCGTCAATAGCGTTTTCGTTTCGTCTGACAGTTCCATTGAAAAGCCCTTTTCCGCCAATGCGCCGATTTGTGATAACATTCTCGCCAATATCGATAATTGGTCTGTCGAAAAGCGCTGGCTCTCTATCGTGCTCCCAATTCCCTGCATTAGCGTTTCATTCATTGACAAAGATTGACGCAAAATATTTCTGACAAGCTGCCCAATGTCCGTCGGCAATTTGTCAACGCCGTATTTTTCCTGCGACGAAATTTTTGATAAGGTCGCCGCTAAATCTTCAATGGCTGTTTTCAAGGCAACGTTTGTTTGCATTTGAAAGCCGCTCGACGCGCCACCATCTCGCCGCTGTATACTTTCCGGAGCGCCGGTCTGTCGTTGTGGAGCTACAGGCTGTATTCCCACCGCTCCCGCATTTATCGGCATATTAAAAACCCCTCTCAATCATACTCTTAACCGGATTAAAACTGCGCCTGTGCATTTCGGTATATCCAAATTTCTCAATCGCCGCCATATGCGCCTTAGTGCCATAGCCGCGGTTATGCTCCAAGCCGTACACAGGATATTTTTCAGCCCAAATGTCAGCCATTCGGTCGCGCGTAACTTTCGCTAATATAGACGCCGCCGCTATCGACGCTGACAATTTATCGCCGCGAATTATCGAGCGCGTTTCAATTCCGGCAATTTCAATTTTCATCGCGTCAACTAAAACTATTTCCGGCTGAATCGGCAATTTCTGTACTGCGCGAATCATACCGTTAATCGTCGCCTGGTAAATGTTTACCGCGTCAATTTCTTCAATGCTGACTTCTTCGACGGAATAACAAAGCGCCTGCGCGATAATTTTGTCATAGAGTTCTGCGCGAATTTTAGGCGAAAGTTTTTTAGAGTCGTCAAGCCGCTCAATATATAAATTTTTCGGCAAGATAACCGCGCCCACCATCATCGAACCAAATAAACAGCCGCGCCCTGCTTCGTCGACGCCAGCAATTAAATTTTTGCCCGACTCAGTTTCAAATTTGTAAAGATTTTTAACGCGTTCCATATCCGCCGCCACGTCTAATTTTCTTATCGTCATTTCAACACCGCTCAATTAATTTTTGGAAATTATATCACAAAGCCGCCCGCTCGCGCAGATATTTTTGACATTCAAACTGCGCCATTGTATAATTGCAACGGCAATTTTTGCGCTGTCTCTTCCAAAGGCGGCGCGTTTAATATGTATGCAGGAAGGGGAAAAATCTTGGACGTTAAAAATAAAATCGTCGACGCAATTCAAGCCGCTGTGCAAAATGCAATAAGCGACGGCGTGTTTAAAAATACCGGTGATTTGCCGGAGATAAATTTGGAAGTCCCGCCCAAAAAAGACTTCGGCGATTACGCTACCAACTTTGCGATGCAGTCTGCTAAAATTTTTCATATGAATCCGCGCAAAATCGCTGAAGAAATTAAATCGCGCATTGCCGCCGATTGGCTTGAAAAAATCGAAATCGCCGGCGCTGGTTTTATGAATTTTTACCTCAAGTCCGATGTCATTTATCACGAACTCAAAAATATTTACACCGGCTTAGAAAATTTCGGGCAACTTCCCAATAAACATAACGCCACAATCCAAATTGAATACGTCAGCGCAAATCCTACCGGCTTACTTCACGTAGGACACGGACGCGGCGCGGCGGCTGGCTCTGCCATTGTTAATATTTTGCGCGCGGCTGGTTATAACGTCGAGAGCGAATATTATATCAACGACGCCGGTAACCAAATGGAAAATCTTGCTAAATCTGTCAATGCGAGATACCTTCAGCATTTCGGCAAAGATGTTGAATTTCCCGAAAACGGCTACCACGGCGCTGATATTCTCGACACGACTAACAGGATTATCGCGCAGGACGGCGACAAATATTTAGACCTGCCCGAAAATGAGCGCTTAAAAATTCTCGAAGATTTAGCCTACGCCGATAAACTTGATGAACTCAAAAAAGATTTGGCGAATTTCAAAGTTAGTTTCGATGTTTGGTTCAGCGAAAGGACTTTGCACCCAGATAAAATTAACGCCGCTATAAATGTTCTGCGCGACCGCGGCGAAATTTACGAAAAAGACGGCGCGCTGTGGCTGGCTTCGACAAAATACGGCGACGATAAAGACCGCGTTGTTGTTCGTGAAAATGGCGTTCCAACTTACCTTGCGGCTGACATTGCCTATCACAAAGATAAATTTGAACGCGGCTTCGGCACGCTGATAAATCTTTGGGGCGCAGATCATCACGGCTATATTTGCAGAGTCAAAGCGGCTATGAGCGCGCTCGGTTTCAACGCCGATAATTTGAAAATCTTGCTCTTGCAAATGGTTTCGCTTTACCGCGGCGGTGAACTCGTCAAAATGTCCAAACGTACCGGCGAAAGTATCACCCTGCGCGAACTTATGGATGAAGTCGGCACTGACGCGGCGAGATATTTTTTCCTAATGCGCTCGATTGACAGCCAACTCGATTTTGATTTGGATTTGGCTAAGAAAAAATCTGCCGAAAATCCGGTTTACTATATCCAATACGCACACGCCCGCATTTGTAGTATTTTCCGCCAGGCTGAAGAATCCGGCTTGAAAATCATTGACGCACCGAAATTTAATATGCTGGTGACTGCCGCGGAAATCGATTTGATTAATAAAATTTTCGAGTACCCCGACGAAGTTGAAAAAGCCGCCGCCGAATTTGCGCCGCAACGTATCGCTCGTTATGCTTACGATTTAGCCGCGCAATTCCATAGCTTTTATCGTGACTGCAGGATTTTGGGCGTCGATAAGGATTTGGCTCAAGCAAGATTGGCGTTGATTAAAATTACCGCTCATACAATAAAGCACGCGCTGAATCTTTTGGGCGTTTCCGCTCCAACTTCAATGTGAGGCTTTAACAATGCTAAAAAAATTTTTTGCGCTGATATTAATGGTAGGTTTATTGATTATGAATAAAACTTTCGCGCAGGAATCGCCCGATTGGGTAAAAAATTTGCCCGAAGCTCAAAGTGCAAATCAGCTGTTCGTGGTCGCTCAAGTCGGCGAAAAAACTACAGCCTGGGTTTCTATGCACAAAAAAATCAATGGCACTTGGCAGGAAATTATGACTACGCCCGCATTCATCGGCAAAAACGGGCTTGGTAAAACCCGCGAAGGCGATTCTAAAACTCCAGTCGGCACTTTCTACTTTAGTAAAGCATTCGGTATCGCTCCGAATCCTGGCTGCCGCTTGCCCTATACGCAGGTTGACGAAAATATTTATTGGAGCGGCGACGTCAATTACAAATACAACGAAATGGTTGACATTCGCGATTATCCCAATCTCGATAAAGCCGCCAGCGAACATATCATTGACTACACAACGCATTATGTTTACTGCTTGAATATCAATTACAATGAAGACGGTATCGCGGGCAAAGGCTCAGCGATTTTCCTGCATTGCCTTGGACCAAATAAGCCGTGGACGGGCGGCTGCGTTGCCATTCCCGAAAACAAAATGCTTTTCGTTATGCACAATGTTCAGCCCGATTGCGTCATTGTAATTAATTCGCTGAAAAAACTCGGCGGTACGATTTAATTTTTTGGAGGTTTAAGTATGAGCAATTACGACGATATTTCCGAAGTCGATTTAGCCTATCAGATTTTGACTGACAGCGGCAAAGATAATTCAATTTATTACAAAGAGTTGATTCTCGATATTCTCAAGAAAAAAAATAAGTCGACGCAAAATGAAGCGGCGGCTATTTCCGAAGTTTATACTATGATTAATATGGACAGCCGTTTTCAACATATGGGCGAAGGAAAATGGGGTTTAACTGAATGGAATCCGCCGGAAATTAAGCGCGGGCGCGGCATTCGTACTAAGCCCATTTCTGACGCGGACGAGGTTAGTGATCAGTGATCAGTTATCAGTGGTAAGTGAAAAAATCACTGACCACTTTTCACTGACCACTTTCCACTGAAAAACTGACTGAAAGGAAGTTTTTCCATGGCTAAGTATATTTTTGTGACGGGCGGCGTTGTATCTTCGCTCGGTAAAGGCATAACCGCAGCGGCACTCGGCAGACTCCTTAAAAGCCGCGGACTTAAAGTTACTATTCAAAAATTCGACCCCTATATAAATATCGACCCTGGTACTATGAGCCCCTACCAACACGGTGAAGTTTTCGTTACTGAAGACGGCGCGGAAACCGATTTGGATTTGGGACATTATGAGCGGTTCATTGATATCAATCTCAGCAAAAATTCTAACACTACCACCGGCAAAGTTTATTGGACTGTTTTAAACAAAGAGCGCAAGGGCGATTATCTCGGCTCGACTGTTCAAGTTATCCCGCATATCACCAACGAAATTAAATCCAGAGTTTACGCCGTGGCGGAAGCCGATAATGCTGACGTTGTTATCACGGAAGTTGGCGGCACTGTCGGCGATATTGAAAGTCTGCCGTTCCTTGAGGCGATTCGTCAAGTCAAAAAAGAAGTCGGCAAAAATGACGCGCTGTATATTCACGTGACGCTTTTACCATTTATCGGCGCGGCTGGCGAATTGAAAACTAAACCTACTCAGCACAGCGTTAAAGAATTGCGCTCAATCGGCATTCAGCCGGATATTCTCGTTTGCCGCACCGAACAGCCCATTCCTCGCGATATGAAGAAAAAAATTTCGCTATTCTGCGACGTCGATGAAGACGCCGTTATAGAAAATCGCACCGCTCAAACGATTTACGAAGTGCCGCTGATTATGCAGGACGAAGGCTTAGATAAAATTGTTCTGGATAAATTGAACTTGCCGCAGTCTCCCGCCAAAATGGAAGATTGGAAGCGCATGGTTTACAAAATTAAAAATCCGGAGCGCAAAGTCAAAATCGCCGTCGTTGGTAAATATGTCGAATTGCCGGACGCGTATATTTCGGTTGTCGAGGCACTTCACCACGCCGGTATCGATAATTCCGCCGCCGTCAAAGTCAAATTCATCAACGCCGAAAAAATTGAAGAGCCTGCTGTTGATTTAGAAGAAATTTTCAGCGGCTGTAAAGGTATTCTCGTCCCTGGCGGATTTGGCGACCGCGGCATTGAAGGCAAGATTAAGGCGATAAATTTTGCGCGCGTTAATAAGATTCCGTTTTTAGGTTTGTGCTTGGGTATGCAATGCGCCGTGATTGAATTTGCCCGCAATGTTTGCAATTTTGTTGACGCAAATTCTACTGAATTTAATCCGGAAACCGAGCACCCTGTTATCGCGCTTATGGATTCTCAAATCAAAGTCACGAACAAAGGCGGCACTATGAGATTGGGCGCATACCCGTGCAAAATTACGCCGGATACTTTTACTGCCGCGGCGTATCAGTTGCCGGAAATTCGCGAACGCCACCGTCACCGCTTTGAATTTAATAACAAATTCCGTCAGATTTTCCAAGACAACGGCATGGTAATTGCGGGCGTGTTGCCGGACGATAGCCTTGTTGAAATTATCGAACTCAATAAAAATTTGCACCCGTGGTTTGTCGGCTGTCAATTCCATCCCGAATTAAAATCCAGACCGAATCATCCGCACCCACTTTTCAGCGCATTCGTCAACGCCGCTCTTCAATTCCAGGAGAATAAATAATGCCCGACGACCTAAAAAAATTTTGGCAGAATAACTTAATCGAAATTCGCGAAAATAAATTGCGGTTCGCGGCGCTGTTAATTTTATTAGTGTTCGTCACGATTTTGGCGTTAAGCAATTCAGAATCCGGCGAAGAAATTATTTTGACTGAACAGCCGCAAATTGAAACCGCTGAGGAATTTGTCCCTGTTCCAAATGCAAATATTATCGTTGCACTCGGCGCTAATTCCGGCGATTTGTACATTTCCAATCCTTTCAAAGCCGAACCGGAAATTGAGCCGCCGCCTGCCGAAATTTTACCGCAAATCCCAGAAATACCTTCGCAACCGGAAATTATTATTTCTCAACCCGTCGCGCAGGAGTCGCCTAAACCTGCTGAAAAATTTATTCTGCGCGGCACTGCTATTATCGGTGAAAATAAATCTGCACTTATCCAAAAAAATTCGTCGGAAGATAATTTAATCGTGAACATCGGCGATACTCTGAGCGGAAAAATTATCGTTGACATCGCGCAGGATTCGCTGATTTTCGACGACGGATCTAAAATGACTTTAAACCTCGATGACCAATAAAGAAGTTGCAGAAAGGAGCGACTTCTATGGATTTGCTGTCAAATTACATGTTTAATTACATTTACGCCAACGCATTTTGTATCGTGGCGGTGTCGATTCTGCTTTATAAACAATTTACAACTTTCAAAGAATCCACCGTAGAAAAAGCCTTCACAGCGATTTTGATAATACAGTTGGCGTATTTTTTTTCCTGCGCGCCGATAATGCTGTTGGACGCGGGAATCTTGCATTGGAAAATCCCATTAGTCAACTGCGCGATAGTGGCAAATTTCAGCATATTCTCAATCTGCGCGTTTTTTTCATTTGTCTATTTGGAACTGTACCAAAACGCGCCGGAAATTAAAAATCAGTTCCGCAGAAATTTATTGGCAATACCGCTCGGAATAAATTTAGCGCTAATCGCAACTTCGCCTTGGACTGGATTTTATTTCAGCGTCGACGAAAATGCAGTTATCACAATGGGCAAATTTTCAAATTTAATGACGACGATAGATTGTCTGTACCCAACCGCCGCGCTTTTATCCTGCGCCTATCACAAAAAATTTACCAATTTCAAAATCACGGTCGTATTCCCGCTGTTTTTTATTGTGTGCGCGCCGCTGCAGAGCCTTGAATGGCGAATACCCGTCATTTGCTACGGCTTGACGCTGGCTGATATTTTCGTTTACATTCACTACACCGATATTCTTATGCGCGAAAAAAATAATGCGCTCGAAAAAGAAAAAATCGCCGCCGACGAAAAATCTAAGGCGAAAACCGCATTTCTGTCCAGTATGAGCCACGACATCAGAACTCCGATGAATGCCATTATCGGCTTTACCGACCTTGCTATGAAAGACGTTACCGATACCGAAAAAGTCAGCGAATATCTTTCAAAAATCAAGGCGTCCAGCAGTCATTTACTTTCGCTGATTAATGACGTACTCGAAATGAGCCGCATTGAATCCGGAAAAATCGAACTCGATGAATCGCTGTGCAGTTTGCCGAAAATCTTGCACGACCTTAACACAATTATTATCGGGCAGGCTGAGGCAAAACAGCAGGAGCTTTTTATGGACGCGGTCGGTATCACCAATGAAAATATTATCTGCGACAAACTCCGGCTGAATCAGATTTTGCTGAATCTCTTATCAAACGCGATTAAATATACTCAAGCTGGCGGGAAAATTTTTGTGAAAATTTCTCAGCACGACGGCGCTCCCGAAGGTTACGGCGCATATGAGATTCGCGTTAAAGATAATGGTATGGGTATGACGCCCGAATTTGCCGCCACGGTTTTTGAGGCGTTCACGCGCGAAAGGACTTCCACAATCAGCGGCATTCAAGGTACGGGCTTGGGCATGGCGATAACTAAGCGCATTGTTGATTTAATGCACGGCACAATCGAAGTTATCACCGCGCCTGGCAAAGGCTCTGAATTTATCGTTCGTGCTAATTTCAAAATCGCGCAGGACGAAGATAAGGATTTCAGCATTGAAGAATTGCAGGGCATTCACGCGCTGGTTGTCGATGATGATTTTGACGCCTGCGACGGCGTTGCTAAAATGTTGTCGAATTTTGGTTTGCACCCCAGCTGGACTATGAGCGGCAAGGAAGCAGTTTTGCGCGCGAGACATTCAACCGAAATGGGCGAAAAATTTGGGCTTTACGTTATCGACTGGAAATTGCCGGATTTGGGCGGCATTGAAGTTGTTCGGCAGATTCGGCGGCTGGTCGGCAGTAAACCCACGGTAATTTTGATGACGGCTTACGATTGGATTTCAGTTAAAGACGAAGCGCTGGAGGCTGGCGTCAATGCTTTTTGCAATAAGCCGGTTTTCCAATCCGAACTTCACCAGACGCTGATTAATACCGTCGGGCGGCAAATTCACACTGAAAAGAAACAGGAAGATATTTCCGATTTGGAAGGCAAGCGGATTTTGCTGGTTGATGATATTGACGTTAACCGCGAAATTGGCACGGCGATTTTGGAAATGAGCGGCTTTGAAGTTGAAACCGCGGTTAATGGCGCTGATGCCGTTGAAACTTTGAAACGCAAGGGCTACGGCTATTACGACGTGATTTTAATGGACGTGCAAATGCCGGTAATGGGCGGTTATGAGGCTACGAAAATTATTCGCGAATTGCCCGATAAAAAATTAGCCGCGACGCCGATTTTGGCAATGACAGCCAACGCCTTTGATGAAGATCGCAAAGCTGCATTTGACGCCGGAATGAACGGGCATATTGCTAAGCCGATTGACGCCAATAAATTAATGGATGAACTGAAAAAAGTCCTGCGCGATTAACGTAGGATTAAATTTTTGAGGGGGTAGAAAATTGGACAACGACGAACAAAAAATTTTCGAGGGGCTTAATCCGGAGCAACAGGCGGCGGTAAATTATTTGGAAGGACCGCTATTAGTAATGGCGGGCGCAGGCAGCGGTAAAACGCGCGTCTTGACTTGCCGCATTGCAAATTTGTTGGCTCACGGCGTTAAGCCCTGGAATATTTTAGCTATCACTTTCACGAATAAAGCCGCCCGCGAAATGAAATCCCGCGCTGAAAAAATGATTGGCGCTCCTGCGCGAGATATTTGGATTGGCACTTTCCACGCAATGTGCGCTAAAATCCTGCGCCGCGAAATTGAAATTACCGGCACTTACAAAAGTAACTATACAATTTACGATACCAGCGACGGCAAAGTCATTCTCAATGAATGTATCGACCGGCTCAATCTCGACCGCGAAAGATTTTCCGGCGCGGGCAACGCCATTTCCGACGCCAAAAATAAATTGATGGACGCCGCCAAATACCGCGAATTTGTTTACGGCAACGAAAACAGCACTGACTTCGAAAAAAATGTTGCCAATATTTTTGAGCTGTACGAAAAAAAGCTGATTGAAAATAACGCGCTCGATTTCGACGATTTGATTTGCGTTATGGTGAAAATTTTCCGCGAGCATACTGACATTCTCGAAAAATATCAAGACAAATTCCAATACATTCTGATTGACGAATACCAGGATACCAACGTCGCGCAGTACGTTTTGACGCGGTATCTTGCGGCGAAACACAAAAATATTTGCGTGGTTGGTGACGCCGACCAATCCATTTACGGCTGGCGCGGCGCTGATATGCGCAATATTTTAAAGTTCGAGGAAGATTATAATCCGGCGAAAGTTATTCTGCTGGAACAAAATTACCGTTCGACCAAGCAGATTATCGCGGCGGCTAACGGCGTTATCAAGAATAATGTTTATCGCAAGGAAAAAGTTTTGTGGACGGCTAACGAAGAAGGGCGCAAGATTAATTTTATTCATTGTCTGTCAGATCGTTCCGAGGCGGCATTTATTTCGCGTGAAATTCAGCGGCTGGTTGCGCGTGAGCATTTTCAGTACAAAGACGTTGCGATTCTTTACCGCACTAACGCCCAATCGCGCGCCTTTGAAGAAAAATTTATGCAGTCGAGCGTTCCTTACGTTATCGTCGGCGGAATAAAATTTTACGACCGCAAGGAAATTAAAGACGTGGTTGCGTATTTGCGGCTGATTTTGAATCCGCGCGACGATTTAAGTTTTTTGCGCGTGATAAATGTTCCGCGCCGCGGTATTGGTCCTGTGAATCTTGAGCGCCTAAGAACTTTCGCCGCTGACAGGGAAACTTCGATTTTCGACGTGGTTGTTTCAAATATTTTGCTTGAGCAAGTGCCGCAACTTTCGCCCAAATGTAAACAAAAACTGCGCGAATTTGCGATAATGATAATGTACTTTGCCACGTCCCAAATAAAAATCGAACTGTCCAAATTGGTTAACGGCATTTTAAATGAATCCGGCTATTTTGCCATGCTCAATGACAGCGAAGACGCCAATAAGCCCGAAAATATTTCCCGCAAAGAAAATGTCAGCGCTTTTATTAACGGCGTAAAAGAATTTGAGGAAGCTAATCCGGACGCCACGCTGGAGGATTTTTTGAGCCACGTTGCATTAGTTTCTGACATTGACGCGCTCGACGAAGCGGAAGATTCGCGCGTTTCACTAATGACGATTCACGCCGCGAAAGGTTTGGAATTTCCGGTTGTATTTATCGCCGGTATGGAAGAGGGACTTTTGCCGCACGCTAATTCAATGATTTCTTCGACGCAGCTTGAAGAGGAACGCCGCGCCTGTTACGTGGCAATGACTCGCGCAGAAAAACTTTTGTACATAACCGCCGCCGCCGAACGTAAAACTTTTGGGCGCTCTTACGATTCAAAAATTTCGCGCTTTGTGGCTGAGATTCCGCAAGAATGCATTTCGAGTTTTTCAGAGCGCAATCCGAGCAGTTCAAATTTCCATCAAGCCATCAACGCCACTAAAAAATTTGAGCAGAAAAATCCTGCCGCGCCCTTTCGTGAAACTAAAATTCCAGTAGCCGCGCCGAAAATTGCAGTTAAAGCGCCGGTTGATTGGAAAATCGGCGATAAGGTTAATCACAAAAAATGGGGCGTTGGTACGATTATGGCGATTAATAACGAAACGCTCACCATTGCTTTTACTAATCCGGAAATTGGAGAAAAAAATCTTAAGGCCGCTATTGCGCCGCTTGAAAAGGTGTAACTATGGACATTTCAGAAATTAAAGCGGAACTTGCGCAGCTTCGCAAGGCGATTAAATATCACAACAAAAAATATTATGACGATGACGAGCCGGAAATTTCAGATTATGAGTACGACAAATTGATGAGCCGCTTGAAAGAACTTGAGGCGGAATATCCCGAATTTATCACGGCGACTTCACCGACGCAAACTGTAGGCGGCACTGCGCGAAGGACAGCGGGCAAATTGGTTGCTCACGACGTGCCGATGCTTTCATTGCAGGACGTTTTTTCAAAGGCTGAAGTCGAAGATTTTGTTAATGACGTGACGGCGAAATTGGGCGAAGTTGAATTTGTCGTTGAAGAAAAAATTGACGGCTTGAGTTTGGCTCTGCGCTATCGCAACGGCGAATTTGAGCAAGCGATAACTCGCGGCGACGGTACGATTCAAGGCGAAGACGTTACCGAAAATGCGCGCGTCATTGTTGACGTTGTTCAAAAATTGGTTGACGCGCCGAGTTATTTTGAAATTCGCGGCGAAGTTTATATGACCAAGAAAAATTTTGACGCTACCAACGCGCGCCAGGAAAAGTTAAACTTAAAAACTTTTGCCAATCCGCGGAATTGCGCCGCCGGTACTTTGCGCCAACTTGACAGCCGCATTGTCGCCGAACGTAATTTGTCTATGTTTGTTTTTAATCTGCAGAAAATTGAAGGCGTCGAAATTGCCAGCCACATCGCCGCGTACGATTTTATGATTCGCAATGGCATTAAAATTATCCACAATTACCGCGTCTGCAAAACTTTCGACGAAATTTGGGCGGCGATTGAGAATATCGGCAGTTATCGCGCAGATTTGGAATACGATATTGACGGCGCTGTTGTTAAGAAATTTTAGGCGCAACTTCAAAGTTCCCGCGTTGGGCTGTTGCCTATAAATATCCGCCCGATGAAAAAGAAACTGTGCTTAGGAAAATCGAATTGAGCGTTGGGCGCACCGGCAGAGTTACGCCGACCGCTGTTTTCGACCCGATTATTTTAAATGGTACGCGGGTTGAGCGGGCGACTTTGCACAATCAAGATTTTATTGACGCGCTCGACATTCGCATTGGTGACACAATCCGCGTTTACAAATCCGGCGAAATTATCCCGCAAGTTAGCGGCGTCAACAAGGATAAGCGCCTCGCTGATTCTGTGCCGTTCAAAATCCCAGAAAATTTCACTGCGGCGGATAATTCGATTTTGCGAAATCACCTGCTGAATTTTGTTGGGCGCGCAGCTATGGACATCAAAGGTTTGGGCGAAAATGCCGTTGCCGATTTGATTGACGCGGGCTTTTTGAGTAACATTGCCGATATTTACAAGCTGAAAGATTTTCGCGCAGAATTAATCAAGCAAAAAATTCTTGGCTTGGCGAAAAATACCGACAAAGTTTTAGCCGCCATTGAAGACAGCAAAAAAAATTCGCCGGTCAAACTTTTAACGGGCTTAGGAATTTTGGGCGTTGGGAGTGCCGCCGCGCGAGATTTGATTTTACATTTCGGCAGCATTGAAAAAATTGCTCAAGCGTCAGCTGACGATTTGCAACTTGTGCCGGATATTGGCGAAGTTACCGCCAAAAATATTGTTGAATTTTTCGCGCAGGAGGCGAATCGACAAATGATTGATGAACTTAAAAATTCCGGCTTGACGCTGGAGGCTGAAACTGTCGCGCAGGACAATTCTAATTCTGAAATTCGCGGCAAAGTTTTTGTGCTTACCGGCAAATTGGAAAAATATACTCGCGATGAGGCGGCGGCGTTGATTGAGGCGCGCGGCGGTATCGTCAAGGGCAGCGTCAGCAAAGTTACAAATTATGTTGTCGCCGGTGAAAAGGCGGGCTCGAAACTCACTAAGGCGCAGGAACTCGGCATTAAAATTTTGAGCGAATCTGATTTTGAAAATTTAATTGGCGAACAAATTGATTAAAAGGCGCGCCGCACACTCGTGACTTTAGTCGTGAGTAAGGCGCGCACAATATTTACAAATTTTTCCTGCTGTGCTAAAATATTTTTGCAA
>CAJOIB010000017.1:20772-41150 GCA_905234705.1 uncultured Selenomonadaceae bacterium
TCTGCTCGTATAGCATCGGAGGAGTAAAAGCACTAGTGTGCGAGTACACTTAACCGTAGGAACTACGGGGATAGCTCGGTAATGAAGTGGGCAATGGCTTACCAGTCCCGAGAACCCCGCGATTTTAATCGTGGGTGGTTCAGTGACAAATCAAAATAAAAGTTATGAGGGTTGAGCTTATGAAAAAAATTCTTGCCGGTTTAATTTTGGCTGTCAGTATCATTGTAATGCAGACGCCGCAGGTTGAAGCCGCCAAAGAAGAATACATGGGCAAATACGCTACGGGTTATGATGTGTATTTGCTATTGGATTCTTATAATGTCAATAGCTTTGTCAATTTGGACTTTACTTGCAAAGTTAAAGCCACTAACGGCTACGACGTGCAGTATATTGGTTATCACTTTTGGCTTGAAAACGGAGCGCCATACTTTTCAAATTCCGACGGATTTAGCGGCAGGGTGACTGACGATATGCAAGTTGAAGCCAATATTTTTAAATTCACAGCGGTAATGGCGATGAAGTTTATGGAATCTCAACGTCAATAATCAATTAAAAATACACGTTCAAATCTCGGCGAAAATTTGTCGAGATTTTTTTATTTCTTGACAAAGAAAAAGTATAGGGAATATAATACATTAAAATTTTTGTGCTAATTTGGAGGGCGTATGAAACTTTCGAGGTACAATTTTCTGAAGCGATACGAAAATGCAACTGTATTTTTTAACGCTATGACTTGCGCGCTGGCGATTGTTGACGAAAATTTTTTGTGCGTACTTGACGACATTAAAAATAATCGCTACGACGAAAAACAGTACGATTTGCAACTGGTTAGTGATATGAAAAATTCTGGATGTATCGTTGACGACGGCGTTGACGAATTGGAGCGACTGGAATTTTTCCGCAATCTTGCCAAGTACGATATGACAAATTTTGGCTTGACGATTGCGCCGACGCTGGATTGCAATTTTCGTTGTAAATATTGTTTCGAGACGCACCCGAAAGGAATTATGAGCGCGGAAATTCAAGCGGCATTGGTTAAATTTGTGGAACAGCGGCTTGAAGTTGCGAAAAGTTTTTCAGTGACGTGGTACGGCGGCGAGCCTCTGCTTGCCAAAGATATTATTTACAGCCTGTCAGAAAAATTTCTCGAAATCTGCGCGAAGAAAAATCTTGAGTATGACGCCTTCATTATCACGAACGCAAGCTTAATGGATGATGCCGATATTGCCGCCTTCAAAAAATATAAAATCAGCGGCGCACAGGTTACGATTGACGGTCCTCCGGAAATTCACGACAAACGCCGCCGCAGTATCAAAAATGAAAGTACCTTCGACAAACTGATTGACCGCGTTAACGCCCTTCTGAGTAACGATTTGAGCGCGATTGTCCGAATTAACATTGACAAAGAAAATATCGGGCACGTTGACGAACTTTTAAAAATTTTGCGCGAACGGATTGATAAGTACGAAAATTTGAAGGTTGATTTTGGACAGGTGACGGCGTTCACGGAAATTTGCCGCTCTATTGAAAGTGATTGTTACGGCAATGAACAGTTTGCTGATGTGATGTTGCCGCTGTACGATAAGGTTGAAAAAGCCCATTTCAGCGTCAATAAAATGTCAGCGTATCCTTCGCCGCGCACGAATTACTGTTGCGTCGATTATGTGAGCTCGTTTGTCGTCGATAATACCGGAGCGTTGTATAAATGCTGGAATCACGTTGGCGATTTGAAAAAAAGTTGCGGCAATGTCGCTAAATTAAATCTTGATGAAAATTATCTTTCGTGGATATTGAACAATCCGATTCGCAACGAAAAATGCAGGGATTGTAATTGCCTTCCAATTTGTATGGGCGGCTGTCCGGACGCAATGAAAAATTCTGCTGACGGGCAACCGATTTGCGGCACAATCAAATACAATCTTGACAAAATCTTGGAATATTACTATGAACAACTCAAAGGCGGGGTGCTTAGTGAAAATTGAAGGCGAAGGCGTTTACGTCGATTCTAAGGGCAGAAAACATTCAATCGAGGGGATTGGAAGTTTGCCGGACGAAATTAATTTGCAGAGCATTAAGGTCGAAGGCTCATTTTCATTTGAAGAAATTTCCTGCGATAAAATCAAGGTTGAAGGCGAATGCAGCGGCAATACCGTCACGGCGAAAAATATTTCTATCGAGGGTACAATAGAAGTCGATTCTGTGACTGTTGAGGATACGTTTAAACTTGAGGGTAAAGCGGAAATTAAATTGCTTGACGCGAAGGAAATTGTTATGGAAACGCGCGGCGGTGAAATTGGTGAAATTCGTTGTGACAAGATTAAAATTTTCCACGACGAAGATTCTGAACGCCGCAAAAATCGTTCACGCGTCCGGATAAAAACTATCGACGCTGACACGGTGAATTTGGAAAACTGCGAAGTCGATACAATCAGATGTAAAGACGCCATCATTGGCTCGAACTGCGCGATTGGCAAATTGTTCGTTGCTGGCGAATGTGAAATTTCGGCTGATTCAAAAGTCGATGAAACTATCAAGGGGGCTGTTTAAATGAAATTTTTAGTTAAACCGGTGGTGGGCAAAGTTTATTCTGCTTGCGGAAGGCATTGCGGTCCAAAAAAAGGCGTTTGTAACGGCAAGTCTACTAATGTTTGCACTTCACAATGTACTATAAAGGTCGGCTAAAATGGAGTTTTTAGTTGAACCCGTATCGAACGAATATCTTTTTGCCGAATGTGGAAACAAGAAGAAACGCCCTTGCAAGCAATGTAATAAGTGCGACAAAATCGACAAATGCACCGTTGACGCGTGCCTTATAAGAACTTGTCCGCAAAGAATATGCACGCTGGTAGTTATAAGAACTTGTCCGTAAAGAATATGCACGCTGGTAGACCCACTTTACACAGAAATTTTGAGGAGAAACTTCAAATGAAATTTTTAGTAAGACCGATGCTTAATGAATATTTTTTTGCCGAGTGCGGAAATAAGAAAAAACGCCCCTGCAAAAAATGTGTCAAATACCATACATGCGATGATTGCACTTTTAAAGTATGTCCGATAAAATTTGGCTAAATCCGAATTTAAACTATCGACAAAAATTGTCCAATAACATTAATTTGATTAGCGAAAAATGGCGCTCCCGTTGCAGATAAGTCTGTGGTGGGGCTTTTTTATGCTAGTTAATTGCCGATTAAATACTTGACTATTAAAAAATACAGCGATATACTAAATAAAATTCTGTTAGGAGGTAGGGGTATGCAATTCAAAGAGCTTGAAGATTTTCTCGGCACACATTTTATTTACACTTATGATAATGGCTGGGAATATGAATGGTATGCTAAAAACGCTCACACAGTTGATTATCGCATTCACGGCGGAATGGTTGCGGGGCGCTGGGTCAAGGATCAAGAGGCAAATATTGTTAAGCTCGTAGATGGCGTTTTTAAAGTCACTTGGACTGAGCCGACCGGTACTGACGTTGCGCTTGATTTTATGCCCAATGACAAAAAGATGCACGGCGTTATCTTCTTTCCAAAGTGGGTACAGGATCATCCGGAAATTACTGTCTGTTTCCAAAATGAACATATCGCGCTTATGGAAGAGTCTCGCCTTAAATACGATACTTATCCGAAATATCTTGTGCCGGAATTTGCGACCATTACCTACATTGGCAAAGCCGGTCAAAACAATGACGATGTTATCAATGAAGCGCCTTACAAAGGCATGACTGACGATATTCGTAACGGTAAATATTTCGACGCAAATTATCATCGTATAAAAAAGTAATCAGTAGCTTATAGCTAAAATCAATCCCCTGTTGCAGGTAAAACTGTGGCGGGGCTTTTTTATTTGTGTTATAATCGGTAAAACTTTTGGAAAGGAAACCTCTATGAAAAAAATTCCACCAATGAACCGAAAAATGCGCGACGAAATTACAATACCAGGCGACAAATCCATTTCGCACCGCGCGATAATGCTCGCAGGCTTGGGCAATACCGCCGTTGAGATTGAAAATTTTTTAAACGGCGCGGATTGTCTTTCGACGATTAATTGTATGAAAAGTTTGGGCGTCAGTGTGCAAAATTACGGCGGGAAAATCTTTGTACTCGGTAATGGCTTATTTGGACTGCGCGAACCCGATAATGTTTTGGACGCGGGAAATTCCGGCACTACGCTTAGATTGTTGCTGGGTTTAACTGCGCCGCAAAATTTCATTACAACTTTTACCGGCGATGATTCTCTGCGCAATCGTCCAATGGCGCGCGTAATTAATCCGCTCACCGAAATGGGCGCGTCAATCGTCGGGCGCAATGACAATAAAAATCTGCCAATTACCGTCCTTAAAACTTCAAAAAAATTGCACGCTATAACCTATAAAATGCCGGTTGCCAGCGCTCAAGTTAAATCGGCGATAATTCTTGCCGCGCTCTACGCTGACGGCGTTACCACGATTATTGAGCCTGCGCCTTCGCGTAATCATACCGAAAAAATGTTAAAAGCGTTCGGCGCGAATATCGAAACTTCCGGCAATGAAATTAAAATTCACCCTGCCGAAAAGTTGACCGCCCCCAAAAAAATTATTGTGCCTGGCGATATTAGTTCGGCGGCTTATTGGATTGTGTTTGCCACGATTTTTCAAAATAACGGCGTCACGATTAGAAATGTCGGCGTCAATGAAACGCGCACGGGTATTCTTGACGTGCTGAAAATGATGGGCGCGCGCATTGAGATTTTTAATCGGCGAGAGAGCGGCGGCGAACCTGCGGCTGATTTGCAAATTAAAACTTCGAGACTTCACGGCGTGGAATTTGGCGGCGAAATGATACCGCGCTTGATTGATGAAATTCGGTGGCGGCGGCGTTTGCTGAAGGTGAAACTGTCATTCGCGATGTTGGCGAGTTGCGCGTCAAGGAAACTGACAGGCTTAGTGCGATTGTCAATGAGTTCAACAAAATTTCCACGGGCAGTTTCGAAGCGACCAACGACACGCTGATAATTCGCGGCGGCTTGAATAAAAATTTTGCCGAATGTAAGACCTACGCCGATCACCGAATGGCAATGTCATTGGCGATATTTGGCGCGGCGGCTAATGGCGTGGCGATTGACGATGCCGAATGCGTCAAGATTTCCTACCCGAAATTTTTTGAGACGTTAGGAGTTTAGACTATGGGAAAAGTGATAGCGGTTGACGGACCGGCGGGCGCGGGCAAAAGCACTGTTTCAAAGATTGTGGCGGCGAAACTTGGCTACACCTATATTGATACCGGCGCAATGTATCGCGCAGTTGGGCTGAAATATTCGGAGACCTGCGAAGATTTGATTTTTGTTGTTGAAAAAATTGATATTGAATTGGACGATAAGGCGCGCGTTTTTGTTGACGGGCAAGATGTTACCGCGAAAATTCGTACGCCGGAAATTAGCAAGCTTGCGTCGGATGTTTCTAAATTTGGATTTGTGCGTAAGAAATTAACCGAGTTGCAACGTAAAATGGCAGAGCGCGGCTCAGTGATAATGGACGGGCGCGATATTGGTACTCAAGTTTTGCCCAATGCTGATTTGAAAATATTTTTAACGGCGTCATTGGACGAACGGGCGCGGCGGCGGTTTGAAGAATTAAAAGCCAAAGGGCAAACTGTAGACTTCGACGCAATAAAAACAGAAATAGCCCTGCGCGATAAGCAAGACAGCGAACGGGAAATAGCGCCGTTGAAACAGGCAGACGACGCCATTTTAATAGATTCAACGGATTTGACGATTGACGAAGTCGTCGCGCAGATTTTATCGCTATGTTCTACGCGTTGACGAAAATTATTTGCCGGTTTGTCTTTGGGCTGATTTTCCGCACGAAAGTTATTGGCGCAGAAAATATTCCGGCGGAAGGCGCATTTATTTTATCGGCTAATCACGTCAGCAACTGGGACCCGCCATTTTTGGGCACGTTCATTAGCCGCAAAGTTTGTTATATGGGCAAAGAAGAACTTTTCAAAAACCCGATAATGGCGGCGATTTGTCGCGGGCTGAATGTTTTTCCGGTGAAGCGCGGCGCGGCTGATAAGACTGCTGTTAAGACTGCGATTAAGATTTTGAAGGGCGGCGGCTGTCTGGGCATTTTTCCGGAAGGCACGCGTAGTAAGACCGGCAAATTGGGCAAAGCTGAATCTGGCGTAAGTTTGATAGCGGCTATGACCAAAGCGCCGATTATTCCCGCGGCGATTATTGCCACTGAAAAAATTTTTTCCGCCGAAATCAAAATTCCGCGCCTTGCCGTGGTTTATGGTAAACCAATAAATTTTACCGGCAATGCTAAGGACAAAGACGAACTTAACAATTTCGCGCAGGATTTGATGAAAGAAATTGCGAAACTCAAAACCATTGGCGAAAATTCAATTAAATAAAACGTATATCAGCATTTCTTTTTTGGGTTATGGCAATCTTTTTCTGTGGCGCGTGGCAGTATCTTCAAAGCAAAAATAATCCGGACGATGCCGCGATTCAGTGTACTCAAATTGTAAGCTGGCATCATTAAATACGCGCCCGCTCACTATCGCCAGACAATTATAATCGCCCAATTCCAAATACATTTTGTCTTCCGTGGTGGCAAGCTCTGTCGTCATTTTGCGTTTGCTCGTCATTATTTTCACCTTGAGCGTATTTTCAAGATAATCGTAAATCGAACTCTCGGCAATTTCCTCCGTCAAATCCTTCACGACTGACGCGAGGAAATAATTTTTGTCCAAAATTAACGCCTTGCTGTCAATGTAGCGAATGCGCTGCACGTCATACAATTCGTCGCCAATTTTAAAACCCGTTCGCGCAGAAATTTCTTCATCAGCAATAATTTTTTCCAGCTTAACAACCTTCGTGCCATAACTAAATCCATTGCGTTTCGCGGCTTCCTTGAAAGACTCAATGCCGCCAATTTTAAAAACATTCCGCTCAACCGGCTCATAAATCACGCGAACGCGGCTGCCTTGGCGAACTTGAATGTAACCGCGCTTAATCAATTCGGCAAGCGCGCGGCGAATCGTACTGCGCGAACAATTATAAATTTCAGTAAAATCATTTTCAGACGGTATTATTGAATGAAACGCGTATTCTTGCGTCTCAATTTTATTTTTCAAATCCATATAAACATTTTCAAATCTACTCTCCGGCATCTCATACTCCCTCCAATGTTGAAATCACTTGTATTATAATGCAAATAAGTTACAGCGTGAATAAAAAATTATCTGCATAAAATGACGCGCATGAGATTTGTACTTGTCGACCCGAAAAAAGCTGACGTTCCGGCGATTGAGGCGATGAAAGTTGTTAAGGGCAGTTTCACGCAGGCGGGGCAATTTCAAGTCATCATTGGCAACACGGTTAGCGAATTTTACAAGGATTTCACGGCGTACGCGGGCATTGAAGGCGTATCGAAGGACGCGGTTAAAGCGGCGGCGGGCGCTAATCAAAATGTTTTGCAACGCGCGGCGGCTATTGCGGCTGAAATTTTCGCGCCGTTGATTCCGGCGATTATCACGGGCGGTTTGATTCTCGGTTTCAGAAACTGTATTGATTCATTGTATCTTTTTGAAGATGGCACAAAGACTTTGGTTGAGACGAGCCAATTTTGGGCGGGCATGGATCATTTTCTGTGGCTGATTGGCGAGGCGGTTTTCCACGTTGGTATTCCGGTTGGAATTTGTTGGTCTGTCGTTAGGAAAATGGGCGGCACTCCGATTCTTGGTATTATTTTAGGTTTAACTTTGGTTTCCGGACAACTTTTGAATGCTTATGCAGTGGCAACTACGCCGCCGGATCAAATTCCGCACTGGGATTTTGGAGGCTTTACTGTTGACATGATTGGTTATCAAGCTCAGGTGCTCCCTGCGATTTTGGCGGCTTTGACTTTAGTTTATCTTGAAAAATTTTTCCGCAGTATCGTACCGCCGGTAATTTCAATGATTGTCGTTCCGTTCTGCAGTTTAGTATTGGCAGTTATGGCGGCTCATTTCGTACTTGGTCCAATCGGTTGGAAAATAGGTTCGGCAATTTCCAGCGTTGTTTACAGCGGAATCACAGGAAATTTGCGCGTGGTATTCGGAGCGATTTTCGGCTTTGTATATGCGCCGCTGGTTATTACGGGCTTGCACCATATGACCAACGCCATAGATTTACAATTAATCGCGGATTATCAAGGGACAATGCTCTGGCCGATGATAGCGCTTTCAAATATCGCGCAGGGCTCGGCGGTTTTGGCGATGATTTATCTGCAAAGAAAAAATGCGGCGGCTCAAGAAGTCAACGTTCCGGCGTGGGTATCCTGTTATTTGGGTGTAACTGAGCCGGCAATTTTCGGCGTCACTTTGAAAAATTTCTTCCCGTTTATCTGCGCGATGACAGGCTCGGCTTGCGCGGCTATTGTTTGCGTTTCAACTGGTACAACGGCTAATGCTATTGGCGTTGGCGGTATTCCTGGTATTTTGTCAATGCAGGCAACTTCAATGCCTACCTTCGCGCTGTCAATGCTCGTGGCTATCGTTGTTCCGTTCATTTTGACGGTTATTGTTGGCAAGAGAAAAGGCGTCGACAAAGCGGCAGAGGCGGCTCAAGCTGAAGCAGATGCTGAAGCGGCTAATGAGCAGGCGGCTAATCTTGTCAGCGAACACGAATTTAAAGCGTATCTTGACGGCGAAGTTATCAGCTTGAAAGAAGTTGGCGACGGCGTATTTTCTGAAAAAATGGTTGGTGACGGCTTAGCGATTAAACCGGCAAATGAAACTGTTTGCGCGCCGGTTTTGAATATCTCGTTAAAGTGGGCGATGTTGTCAAAGCTGGTACTCCTTTGCTAAAATTCAGCAGAGCTAAGATTAAGGCGGCGGGGCATCCGGACACGGCAATTTTCGTTGTGACGAATCCTAACGGTGCGGATTTTAAATTCTTCAGCGGTATGAAGGCGAGAACTAACGATACTGTCATTGCGTTTTACAAAAATTAAAGGATTTTATTGACGATTCGCGAAAGTTTTTATAGAGAAGGTTTTTTTATGGAAGACAAAAAAATCGTTGAGCAAATCGTTAAGGATATTGCAAAATCTTTCAGCGACGCGGAGAGTACAAAAAATTGGACTGCTGAAACTATTTGGTTTGACGCCGCGCCCTATGCTTCGGTTGGAGTCGATAAGGCTAAAAAAGTTTTCGAAAGACGGTAGCGAAAATCCGCCGTTTATGATGAGGCAGACAGATTATCTTGAAAAGCGCGACGGCGAATGGAAAGTTTTGCACGAGCATACTTCAGCCGCTCAAGATTGGGACGGCAAAATTGACGAATAAGCTATTTCTGAAAGAAACATTACCATGAAGATTGATTTGACGCAAGTTCGCGCAGGTGATTTTGTGCTGATTCGCACCGGCACGATTGGAGCGCTATGAATACGCCAGCAAGGATTATTCGAAAAAGTTTCCTGGGAATTGATTAGGGCGTTGGTTGCGACGAAAGTTAAAATCATTGGGCTTGACGCGTTCGCGGGTTATTTTAGGGGGAATACGAATTGAAAGAAACAGCGTTAATAACGGGCGCGTCCAGCGGGTTAGGGAAAGCGCTTGCCGAAATTCACGCTAAACGCGGCGGCGATATGGTTGTCGTTGCCAGGAGCGTTGATAAACTGAATGAGCTGAAAAAAAATTTAGAGCAAAATTACAGCGTCAATGTCTATGTTTTGCCGAAGGATTTATCCAAATTTGAGGCGGCGGAAGAAATTCACGACGAAATTAGCCGCGAAAATATTGAAATTGATTATCTGATTAACAACGCAGGGCTTGGCGGGCAAGGTTATTTTCACGAGCGGACTATGGCGCAGGATATGAATTTGATTATGGTTGATATTATCGCTCTGACGAAATTGACGAAACTTTTTCTGCGCGATTTTGTGAAACGTGGCAGCGGCAAGATTTTAAATGTTTCTTCGACGGCGGCGCTTATGCCAGCAGGACCATTGCAATCGGTTTATTACGCGGCGAAATCTTATGTAACGGCGTTGAGCGACGGGATTTGGCAAGAAATTCAAGGCACGGGCGTAACGATAACAACGCTGATGCCTGGCGGAATGGACACGGGCTTTGCAAAGGCGTCGAATTTGGAAAATACGATTTTAGCAAAGGCAATGACATTCACGCCGGAAATTGTCGCGCAGGACGGCTACGAAGCGATGTTGCGCGGCGATATGGAAGTTATTTCGCGGTTGACGCCGGAGCAAGAAATTTGGTTTAAATCCGTTCCGACGACGCCGAAAGAAATTATTTTGCAACAAATTTTTGATATGCAGAAGTAGGCGATTTGAAATGCTGTATTATCAAGACGTGATTCAGACAGCTGAAGTTACGATTGAGCAAGTCAATTTTCCCAATCAGCAGATAAATTTGGTCGGAAATATCTTCAAGCCGAAAAAAATTTTCAAAGACAAATACGCGGCAATAGTTATCGGTCATCCGTCGGGCGGCGTGAAGGAACAAACCGCGGGAGTTTATGCGGCGCTGCTTGCTGAAAAGGGATTTTTGACTTTGGTATTTGACGCGAGTTATCAAGGCGAAAGTGGCGGCGAACCGCGTTATTTGGAAAGTCCGGCGGCACGTATTGAAAATTTGCGCTGTGCGGTTGATTATCTGACAACGCGCTCCGATGTTGACGCTGAAAAAATTGCGATTTTAGGAATGTGCGCGGGCGGCGGATTTGCGATAAAGGCGGCTGAAACTGATTTGCGAATCAAAGCCATTGCGACGGTTAGTATGGCAGATTTGGGCGATTTATTTCGCAACGGGCTTGAGCGCGATATGACTGATAAAGCGCGGCAAGAATTTTTGTCCCAAATTTCTGCGCAACGCACCAGAGAGGCAAACGGCGCGCCGACTTTGTATGTTGGCTACGTTCCAAATTCCGAAGAAGAAACTATCGGCAAGAAGAATGATTATCGGGAAGGCTACGAATATTACAGGAATTCGCCCGCCAAGCACGAGCGGTCGGTAAACAAGATGATTTTTTCGCGACTTGATGCGGTTGTGAATTTTACTGCGCTTGACCACGTTAAACTTTTGACGTCGCGTCCGCTGTTGTTTATCGTCGGCACTAAAGCGAATACAAAATATTTTTCTGAAGAGGCATTCAATAAGGCGTCCAAGCCCAAAAATATTTACTGGATTGACGGCGCGACTCACATTCAGCTTTATTACGTCAAAAAATATGTGCTTGAGGCGGTTAATGAACTTGAAAATTTTTACCATAAAAATCTTGGCGATTAAAAAATTTTAAAATTGAATGGGGGCATTGAGATGAAATTTTCCGGCAGTTGCGTTTATCAGATTTACCCGAAGTCTTTTAAAGATTCAAACGGCGACGGGCTCGGCGATATTCGCGGCATTATTGAGAAACTCGACTACATTAAAAGTTTGGGCGTCGATTATATTTGGAGCACGCCGTTTTTCGTTTCGCCGATGAAGGACAACGGCTATGACATTGCGAATTACTGTGAAATAGACCCGCGTTTTGGAACTATGGCGGATTTTGACGAGCTGATAAAATTAGCCAATGCAAAAGGGCTGAAAATTATGCTTGATATGGTTCTCTGCCACACTTCCGACCAGCATGAATGGTTTCAACGCGCGCTTGCAGGTGAAGAGCAATATCAGCGCTATTATATTTTGCGTGACGGGCGCGGGAATGGTGAACCGCCCACAAATTGGCAATGTGCTTTTGGCGGCAGTGCCTGGCAATGGGAGCCGCGCTTAGGTAAATGGTATTTGCATTTGCACGACGTTAGCCAGCCGGATTTGGATTGGACGAATCCCAAAGTTCGTGAGGAACTTGCTAATGTGGTACGTTTTTGGAAAGAGCGTGGCGTTGCGGGTTTTCGTTTTGACGTGATAAATTTAATTTCAAAGCCGGAAATTTTTGAAGATGATACTAAAGGGCTTGGCAGGAAACTTTTTGCTGACGGTCCGCACGTTCATGAATATTTACGCGAATTGGTTAAAAATGCCGGAATTGACGGAATGATCACGGTAGGCGAAATGGCGTCGACGAATCTTGAAAATTGTTTGCTTTACACTCGCCCCGACGCGCATGAACTTTCAATGGTTTTTAGTTTTCATCATTTGAAAGTTGATTATAAAGGCGGCGACAAGTGGGCGCTTATGGACGCTGATATTTCCGCGCTGAAGAAACTTTTTGAAGAGTGGCAGGTTGGTATGGCGAAGGCTGGCGGCTGGAATGCGGTTTTTTGGTGCAACCATGATCAGCCTCGCGCAGTTTCCAGATTTGGCGATGGCAGCGCGATTTCGGCGAAAATGCTTGCGGCGGCGGTTCATTTAATGCGCGGCACTCCATACATTTATCAAGGCGAAGAACTTGGTATGACGAATGCCAAATTTACATCGATTGAGCAATACCGCGACGTTGAGAGTTTGAACTATTATAAAATTCTGCGCGAAAGTGGCAAAACGGAATCTGAGGCGTTGAAAATAATTGGTGAGCGTTCGCGCGATAATAGTCGGACGCCTAGATTAACGTTGCCGCTGAAGAAAATGACGCTGATTCTGTGCTGAATTTTTATAAAATGCTGGTAAAGTTCCGCAAGGAAAATCCAATTGTGCAGGAAGGCGATATTAATTTCATTGAGCGCGGCAATGATAATGTTGTGGCTTATCGGCGCAGTTTTGAAGGCAAGGAGTTAATTGTGTTGTGTAATTTCCGCGCCGCCAATATAGATTTGCAAGATAAAACTCTGCGCGAATACACGACGAGCGGATATAAAAAAATTATCGGCAACTACGAAAATCTTGCCGATAATCTGCGACCTTATGAAGTTATCGTTTTTGAAAAATAAAATTTGTATCAGCATTTCTTTTCTAGAAAAGAAACGCTTAGCAAAGAAAAGCGCCCGCATTAGTCGCATCACGCGACTAGCGCGGGCAGGGGGCGCTCATCCGTGAGCGCCCTTTATTTTTGGTTGTGTTTAATTTTTAGTCGAGATTTTCACCGTCGCTGGCGATAACTTTTTTGTACCAGTAAAATGAATCTTTGCGACTGCGCGAAAAATCGCCAGTACCGTCGTCGTGGCGGTTAACGTAAATAAAGCCGTAGCGTTTAGCATATTGCCCAGTACCGGCGGAAACCAAATCGATTGGTCCCCAAGTCGTATAGCCAATCAGCGGCACGCCGTCATTAACAGCCTCGCGCATTGCCCGAATATGCTCGCGGAAATACGAAATGCGATAATCATCATGAATTGCGCCGTCAGCCTCGACTTTGTCAAACGCGCCGAATCCATTTTCAACAACCATAATCGGCGTATCCGGATAACGCGACGCCAATTTATTTAAAGTCCAGCGTAAACCATCTGGGTCGATTTGCCAGCCCCAATCCGACGCTTTGAGATACGGATTTTTCGCGCCGCCCATCATGTTGCCCTTAACTTGCTCGGCGTTTTCGTCCACCGTCACGCAATTTGACATATAGTAGCTGAACGTGTAAAAATCAACCTTGCCTTCGCGCAGAAGTTTTTTATCGTCCGCATTGTCCATAAAAGCAGTATTGACGCCAATATCTTGATAAAATTTTTTGGCAAAGTAAGGATACGCGCCGCGAATTTGCACATCGCCGCAAAGGTCGTTGCAAAGCGAATCGCGCCGTTGGTCTTCAAGCATATCTTTCGGATTGGGCGTCAGCGGATACCACGTAATGTGACAAATCATATTGCCAATCATAAATTCCGGATTAATCTTGTGCCCTTCGATAACCGCTCGCGCAGAGGCGACAAATTCATTGTGCAAAGCTTCAATGCGCTGCTGCGGAATGTCAATCATTTCTGGGAATTTGCAGGGCGCAGTGCGTTTCAAATCTTCGTCCTGCACAACGCCGACGCCATACAAATTGCCCATATTCGTTTCCATAAGCGACATATTAATTTCGTTGAAAGTCAGCCAATATTTAACCTTGTCCTTGTAGCGCTCAAAGCACGTCGTAGCGTATTTCACATATAAATCAATGGTTTTGCGGTTATAAAAGCCGTGATATTTCGTAACAATCGCCCAGGGAATTTCATAATGGCAAAGCGTCACAAGCGGCTCGATACCGTGTTTCTTACATTCGTCAAAAACCGCGTCATAAAATTTCAAGCCTTCTTCATTCGGCTCGGCGTCATCGCCATTGGGGAAAATGCGCGCCCAATTAATTGACAGGCGAAAACATTTAAAACCCATTTCGGCGAAAAGTGCAATGTCTTCTTTGTAATGGTGATAAAAATCAATCGCCTCGTGTGAAGGATAAAAGCGCCCTTCCTCGATTTTCGGGCAAAAAGTGCGCGGAGTATTCACGTCGCCGCCCAAAAGCATATCGGGAACTGAAAGACCTTTGCCGCCTTCCAAATACGCGCCCTCGCACTGATTAGCCGCAACAGCGCCGCCCCACAGAAAATTTTTCGGGAATGCCATAATCTTACCTCCTCAAATCAAATTCAATTTTATAAAAGCTTTTTTCAAGCCGTCATTGTCAACGGTATCCGTCACAAAATCCGCCGCCTTGTCAATGTCCTTGACGCCAAAATCGCCGCCGTCAAATAATCTTCGTAGCTGTTCAAAATAAAGCTGATTTTATTCAAATCGTCGCGGTACAATTCGCCGCCAAATATCATTTCCGGAAAAACTTCCCGAATCGTCGCCGCAGGTTTATTCTTCCTCGCGCAGTACTCTTTAATCTATCGCCTCAACCGCTGAATCCGGCAATTCATTTTCGTAATTAACGAGCGTGCCGTCAACGTCAATCAAAATTATCTTAGCCAAGAATCAAACCACCACACTGATTAAATTTTCGCCGTTGCTGATAGTTTTTCCTTCAACCGGCACAATATCTTTGTAAGCGTCAGCATTTGTCACCAAAACCGGCGTTATCACGGGATAACCGGCTTTTTTTATTTTATCAATGTCAAACTCAATCAGCAGTTGCCCTTTCTTGACGTTATCGCCCTGCGCGACGTGAGTTTTAAAGCCGTCGCCATTCATTTTCACGGTATCCATGCCAATATGAATCAGCATTTCAGCGCCCTTAGCCGTTTTCAAACCGATAGCGTGACCGGTCGGGAAAAGCGTCGTAACTTCGGCGTCAGCAGGCGCAAAAACTTTGCCAACGCTCGGATTAATCGCAATTCCCTTGCCGAGCATACCGCTTGCAAAAACTTCGTCGGGAACGTCCGGCAATGCAACCAATTCGCCTGTCAATGGACTAACCAAAATATCGCGCTGAATCGTCGTTGCAGTTTCAACTTTTTCAACAAGTTCAACTTTTTCAACGGGCGCTGAAGTTGCCGCCGCCGGTGCAGGAGCTTCATCTTTGTAAAGCGGAAACGCCATCGCAAAGCCCGCTATAAACGATACCGCAGAAACAATCATGCCGTTGTACATACCGCTTAAATCGTTCGTGGCGGGGTCGATAAAGCACGGATATTGAAATACGCCCAAACCGCCGAAAATGTAAAGTTTAACGCCCAATACGCCAATTAAAGCGCCGCCAATCGCCGCACCAATACAGCTGATTATGAAAAACTTTTTGCGCGGCAAAGTCACGCCGTAAATCGCCGGTTCAGTGACACCGAAAATTCCGCTCAAAAACGCAGGTATCGCAAGCCCTTTCAATTTCTGGTCTTTCGTGCGCAAAAGAATTGCCAATACAACGCCAATCTGCGCGAAACTTGCGCCGAACATTGAAATGATAACAGGGTCTGCGCCGAATGTTACGATATTTTGAATCATAATCGGAATCAAGCCCCAGTGCAAACCGAACATAACAAAAACTTGCCAGCCGCCGCCGATAAACAATCCGGCAATAATCGGGCTGATATTAAACAAAGTGGTAGCCGCCGCGCCAACCGCATTGCCCGCCCAAGTCGCTATCGGTCCGACAACCAGCAACGTCAGCGGTATCATTGTTAATATCGTCAAAAATGGTATGCCGAAACTTTTGAACAGCGTGGGTACAATTCCGGCGTAAAATTTTTCAACCTTCGAGCCGACCCATACCGCCAAAATTATTGGGATAACGCTCGACGCATAATTCATCAGCAATACCGGTATCCCGATAAATTCCAAATGTACCGGCGATTGGAAAATTGAGCCTTCCAGAACTTGATAGAGCGGCTCGCCCTGCATTAATTGCGCCAGCGAAGGATACACCAGCGCCGCGCCTATTGCCATTGCGCCAAATTCGCTCATCTTGAATTTTCTGGACGCTGACAGCGCAAGGAATATCGGCAGGAAGTAGAAAAATGCATCGCCGACCACCGTCAAGATTTTGTAAGTGCCGCCGTCAGTGTTTACAACTTCCATTGCCGCCAATAGCGCCGTCAAACCTTTAACCATACCGCTCGCCGTTAATACGCCCAATACCGGCGTAAAAATCCCGCTTACCGTGTCGATAAATAAATCCAAAGGTTTTTTGGGTGTGTCATCTTCTTCAGCTTCTGCGCCGCCGCCAGCCGCTTTTACTCCCTGCGTCGCTAAAATTTCGTCGTAAACTTCGCCGACCTTGTTCCCAACAACAACTTGAAATTGTCCGCCGCTCTTGACGACTGTTATAACGCCGTCCATCGCCTTCAAAACGTCTTCGTTTGCCTTAGATTCGTCCTTGAGTTTGAAACGAAGTCGCGTTATGCAATGAGCCAACGAATTTACATTTTCCTTGCCGCCAACATTTTTAACTATGTCAGCCGCAAGTTGCGTATATTTTGCCATTAATTTTCACCTCAAATCATTTGTTTTTACGATTTTTAGCCGCTTCCGAATGCTTTTTGCGATTATTAGGATCGCTGAAATATTGTTTTTTGGATTCCGAAATTTTACGTCCGGTTAAAGTTTTAGAAATTTTATTGCGTTCATCGGGATTTTCAAAACGTTTATTAGCAGAATCGGACTGCTTTTTGCGTGTAGTTTCAGTTGGAATGGCATTTCGCAATCCAATATTTTTCGCGCTCATTGAGTTTTTCAAGCGTCTCGCATTCTTCGATAACTTCAGCCTTAAAATTTTCCCAGCCGTATTTTTGAATTGCTTGACCAATGGCGCTGTTGCTGTGGCTTCTGTGTTGCGTCAAACGTTCCTTGAGTGTTCGCGTCGTTTGCCCAACATATTGCTTGCCATTCAACAAGTTTGTAATAACGTAAATAATCGTGCTTTGCCCCGCTTTCGATTGACAAACACGTTGCAAAGCTATAGAATACAAATAGATTAGCCTTGCGCTGTGTCTATGGTTGTTATTTTCTCAGATACAATCATACACTCGCGAGGCTTTTCTGTCAATTTAGAAATATAATTCTGCTTGGAAACGATACAAATCATTTTTAGCGTTGGTATCAATTTCGCGCGCCCAAGTGTAAAATGAGTTCAGCAAAATATTTTTCGCTGGGACATAAGACGCGCCTAATCGGATAAATTTTTCATTGAGCCCCGCCCAGTCGGTTACTGTCGTCCAAGTGAGCGCCGGTTCATAACGATAATCAGCAACCACAGAATAAGAGCCAGGTTTTTGAATGTCAGCGTTTTTGTATTGAACTTGCAACCAACGCCCAGGGCTTTTAGTTTTCGTACCGGCAACGGCGTTATTCGGGTCGCGGTGAGCATTGCTGTAAATCGTACCTGCGCGAACGTCCCAATTATCGTCAAATTTGTGGTGTCCGTGCACGTAATAATAGAATACGCGATCGTCTGGGTCTTGATAGCGGCTTGCCATTCCCGAACTGTACGATACGCCAAAATTCACGTCATTATTTGCGTCAAATGGGTAGAAAAATCTCAAGCTGGAAACATTTTCGCTGTCACGGTCGCCGCCCATAAAATTATCCCATAAATCCATCTTACCAACCGTCGCGAAAGTCTTAAAAACTGCACGCCCGAAAAATCGCAGTCAATATCCATTCCCCAGCCGTACGGATTCCATTCATTCCATTTGCCGAGTTTGACATTCAGCGCCTTGTCAAACAAATCGCCAACAATATAAGTATCCATTTTAAAAGTAGTATTGTCTTCGCCGCTGTCGCTGAAGTAAAGGTTATTCGTCTTGTCGAAGCCGCTAAACGAATTGCGAACGTAACCACCAATTTCAAACCTGTCAACGAGATTTTTAATTTTAGATTTTTCTTCCGGCGTCAAATCCTGTGTTTGTTGTTCAAATGCATCTTCGTCAATCGCATTTCTGAAGTTTTTTAATATCGTAAAAATATTCCTTAGCCAGCCGATTAATTACTTCCTGCTCGCGCTTGTTGAAAAGTTCAATATTATTCTGCGCCTCCTTTCGATTTATTTAGATATGACTTTCGCAATATGTATCGTCAAATAAAATTTTTCATCCGCGCTGACCTTGTAATTGTAATTTTTCTCCACAAGAGCGGCTATTTTATTCGCGCAGTCGCTAGCCTTTGCGTATTTTTTCTTAATCATAGCCTGCATCTCGTCTTCAACTTCGTTAGTCGATTGCTCGCCGCTGAATACGCGCTTTGCAAAAAATTTTAAATGCGTGATGAACCGATAATATTGCAAAGAATCTCTATCAAATTCAATTCGGCACGCCATACGCACAACATTAATCAGCTCCTGCATTAGTTGAATCATTTTATTAACGACTGGCTGATTATCCGACATTTGCGCGTCAATCAAGTGCAGAGCGATAAATCCAATTTCGTCGTCGGGCATTTGCACTTCAAAGCGCTCATTGATAATTTTGACGGCGTGCCTGCCGATTTGAAATTCTTTTTCGTAAAAATTTTTAACTTCAGTCAGAACCATATTTTTAATCACAATGCCATTGCGAATCCGATAAACCGCCATGTGAATATGATCTGTCAGCGAAATGTAAATGCTGTCGTTTAGTTTGCAGGCAAGATTTTTTTCCGCGTAGTCGATAATTTCACTGGAAATTTGCAGATAATCAGTCGACAGGCTCAACAGCAGCTGCTTAAATTTCTCCATCAGATTTTTATTGGACAGGATATAAATTCGCTCAATTTCAGATTCAGAAACTTGCTCGCCGCGCCTTTTATTAAAAGCTATACCGCGCCCCGTTGCGATAATCTCGCGACCGGCGTCATTCTCCGTAACAATCACGTTGTTGTTTAAAATTTTTTTAATAATCATAGCTCAAGTTTCCTAACTAAAAATTCTGGGCAAAGAAAAAGCAAGGATAGGCACTTTGGAGGTTTAGCCAACCAAATGTCACTATCCCCGCTTAAGAGGTTCACGTTCAAATATGTTAGTCGAATATTAAGCTAAATTTTTGCCATTGTCAATATCCTTGTTGGGGGCTTGCTGAAAAATAAGCGGCGTTGTAAAATCTGCGCGAATGGAGGTAATTTTTATGTGCAAAGAATGCGGTTGCGGCGGCGGAAATGGTATTACGCGCCTGCAATTTACTGCTAATGGTTATACTGCTGACAGTGCTAAGATTGTTGAGAAAAATTTGCTTGGGCTTGCGGGCGTTATGTATGTTCATATTCACGCTCACGACGGCGAAACTACGATTGATTATGACCCAGCGAAAACTAAGTTGAAAGAAATTGTCAGCGTCTTCGATAAAAATAATGTTGAACCCAATATTTGATTCGGCATTTCTTTCTTTTTGTAAAAAGCAAGAAACGCCTAGCAAAGAAAAAAAAACAGATGAAAATTGATCGTGGAAATCCTTGACAAGTGCTAGAGCAACTGGCAAACAGCCGCGCAGAAGTCACATCACGTGACTTGGCGCGGGAGCGCCCATCCTTGGGCGCTCTTTTTTTGGTTGATTAATTTTTAGCTCAAATAAAAAGAGCCCCGATTAATCGAGACTCTCGCATTTATTTAGAGTTTAACGAAAAATTTATTGGCAAGTTGCAACTTCGTCCAATGCTTGTACGTCGCCGGTCTTATCCATTGTGACTAATTGTCCCGCTGTCAAAATTACCATTGCCGCATCGCTCGGCGCATTCTTCTTAACAAAGTCCATATCGAACTTCATCAAAATATCGCCCTTCTTGACTTTCTGTCCGTCAGTTACGAACGTTTCAAAGCCTTGTCCATTAAGTTTAACCGTGTCAACGCCTACGTGGAACAGGAATTCTACGCCGTCGTCAGATTTAAAGCCAATAGCGTGTTTAGTCGGGAATACCATCATAACTTCGCCGTCAGCCGGTGCAACCAATTCGCCCTTCGCCGGTTGTACAAAGAAACCATCGCCCATAGCCTTCATTGCAAAGGCTGCGTCAGGAGATTCGCACATCGGGTGTACAGAACCAGTCATTGGTGAGCAAAGTTTAATCTTTTCGCCAACAGGAGCGCCGCCGCCAGCACCGCCTGCCTCAGCAGTAGGAGCAGCACCGTCAGATTCAACGTCC
>CAJOIB010000018.1 GCA_905234705.1 uncultured Selenomonadaceae bacterium
CGCAGTAACAAGAGCGTTAAAGTTTTGCTGGACGTTTTTACAAATACGCGCATGTCGAATTATCACCCCAGCCAAGAGTTGGAAGAGCATATCAACAGAATTCACAACATTCAAAACAGCGGCTTATCAAAAGAAAAAATTGACGAAGAAATTATAACTGCGCGATATGATTTTATTGATAAAGTAATGGCGGAAGCGGTGACATTGAGCGCGGCGAGTCCGTCATTGTCAGAAAAACTTGACTCGATTTTTACAAATGGAATATCGGCGCTGGTAATAATGTTGGCGGCGTTTTACCTGCTGTTTCAGATAGCGTTTGAGTGGGTTGGGCAACCGTTAGCGGATATGCTCGGAGAATTTTTTGAAGAAACTGTAGCTCCTGCGGCGATGGAAGCAATGGCGGCGGCGGGAGTCGCAGATTGGATGCAATCATTAGTTGGCGACGGAATAATCGTAGGCGTCGGCAGTGTATTAAGTTTTGTGCCGCTGATTTTCACGCTGTTTTTCGTACTGAGTTTCTTGGACGGAACGGGCTATATGGCGCGCGTGGCGTTCGTAATGGACCCGATAATGCGTCGCGTAGGCTTAACAGGCAAAGGAATAATGCCGCTGATTATGGGCTATGGTTGCGGCGTACCGGCGATAATGGGCGCGCGGGCTCTTGATACTCACAAAGACAGAATGATTTCGATTTTAATCACACCGTTTTTAACGTGTAGCGCGAAAGTTCCGGTTATCGCGTTATTCGCGGCAATGTTTTTCCCCGACAATGCGGCTAACGTAGTTTTCATCATGTACATAGTAGGATTGGCGACGGCTATATTAATGGCGAAAGTTTTGGGACATACTGTATTCAAAGGGCAAGAATCAACATTCCTGCTTGAATTGCCGCCGTATCGTATGCCGGATATGAAAACGGTATTGCTTGAGACTTGGGAAAAAGGCAAGGGCTATTTGGTTAAAGCTGGTACGATTATTTTTGCAATGAGCGTTGCGATTTGGTTTTTGAGCAATTTCAATTCGGACGGAATGACTGACGATATGAGCGACAGTTATTTAGCGGGAATAGGTTCAGCTGCGGCAACTATTTTTGCGCCACAAGGTTTCAATACGTGGGAAGCGGGCGCGGCAGTAGTTACCGGCGTTTTGGCGAAAGAAGCTGTTGTTTCGACGATTGGTATTTTGTACGGTGCGGACGAAGATTCAGTTGATACGGACGACGCTGACGGAACGGCAGATGTTTTGATGACAACGGGAATGGCTACAGCGTTTACACCACTTACAGCGTTGGCGTTTATGGTATTTACGCAACTTTATTCACCGTGCGTAACGGCTCTCGGCACAATCAAAAAAGAAGCGCAAAGTTGGAAATGGATGGGCTTTGCGTTCCTGTACACATGCGCGGTTGCGTGGGTAGCGTCATTCCTGGTTTATCAAATTGGCAGTTTGTTAGGTTTTCAATGATTAATATCAGCATTTCTTTCTAGAAAGAAACGCTGGCAAAGAAAGCGCCGCTCAGATAGTCGACTTCCGGTCGACTAATTCGCGGCGGGGTTCGGGCGCGCGTCGGAGGTGGTAGCTATGGCTACTTATGTACTCGGTGCGATTATTGCCGTAGCTTTGGCGAATGGGCTTAGGATTATTTACAATGCGTTTTTCAAGGGCGAGGCGGCTTGTTGCGATAGCGGCGGCTGTAGCGGCTGTTCCAGTTGCACGCTAAAAAAGGCTATGGATAATAGTTACAGGGCGCGCGTCGAGAAAATTGAACAATGCGAAATTCACCGCACAATCGACGTTGATGGTATGACGTGCGAGCATTGCGTAGCTAATGTTGTTCGGGCGCTTGAAAAAATTGACGGCGTGCAAGTGGCGGCGGCTAGTTTGGAAAAGCAATCTGTTCAAGCGGGGCTCAGCAAAGATATTCCCGATGAAATTCTGCGCGACGCCATTAACAAAGCCGGTTATCGCGCAGGCGCTGTTACACTCTGAAATATTTTTGAGCAACTTAAAATCTCCCACTGCGATTTTGCAACGGGAGATTTTTTTTATTTATATGTCTATGTAACACGTACCTTGCGATTATTGGCGTCTGTAAGCGCTGATTTGCGTGTAATGTTTCTTGAAAAATTCTTCAGCAACTTGCGGGAAAAGTGCGTAGCTCAAAACGTCTTCGTCAGGCGGATTCAAAAAGCCCTTGCCGATTAATTCATCTTTGAACTGCGCGAAAGTTTCAGCCTTAGCATCTTCGACGGAGCAATCTTCAATGATTTGTTCAGCGGGAATGCCAAGCGTATTAATGATAAAGTCACGCTCAACAGGTACAGGCGTCCTGCCGAATTTGCCGCGCACCAAATCTTTAAATTCATTGGGAACCATTTTATAACGCTGACCAGTCATAACGTTAAAAGTTGCCATAGTGCCGACGATTTGACTGGAAGGCGTAACCAGCGGCGGATAACCGGCATCTTTACGAACGCGCGGCATTTCGTCAAGCAAATCTTGATATTTATCTTCCATACCAGCCTCTTTAAGCTGATTTGCGAGATTAGACAGCATACCGCCAGGAATTTGAAAGTCAAGCACATTGACATTGACGTCGAAATAGCCCTTCAAGCCAAATTCTTTGATGAGTTCAGCTTTAACAGCTAAGAAATGTTTAGCAATGGGCGTCATAGCCTGCCTGTCTAAGCCGGTGTCGCGCTCCGTGCCTTTGAGCATGGCAACGATAGTTTCAGTGCAGGGCTGTGAAGTATCGCAGGAAAACGGCGACAGCGCGCAGTCAACAATATCAACGCCAGCTTCGATAGCCTTCAAATAAGTTGCGTGACCAAATCCGCTCGTGCAATGAGTATGCAATTCCACCGGAATATCAAGCGCGGATTTTAATTTTCTAACCAAATCGTCAGCGGCGTATGGCGCGAGCAAGCCGGACATATCCTTTATACAAACCGAATGACAGCCCATTTCTTGAAGTTCCTTCGCCAGCTCAACGAATTTTTCATTGGTATGGACGGGGCTAATCGTATAAACCAAACAGCCTTGAACTTCGGGCTTTTCGGGACATTCCAGCGCCGCTTTATCGTTAAGCGCGTCAAAAATTCTGAATACGCCGATACCGTGAGCCGCCGCGTGCTGTACAAATTTTTCAACCACGTCGTTGGAATAGTGATTGTAGCCCAAAAGATTTTGTCCGCGCAACAGCATTTGAATCGGCGTTTTCAATCTGGCTTTGAGTTTGTCAAGGCGTTCCCAAGGATCTTCGTCCAAAAATCTCAAGCAAGTATCGAACGTTGCGCCGCCCCAAGCTTCCAGCGCTTTATAACCAATGCTGTCTAACGCCGCAAGCATCGGTTCCATTTGGCGATAGCGCATTCTCGTTGCGCACAGCGATTGATGCCCGTCGCGCAGGACTGTTTCCATTATCTGTAACGGTTTTGCCATCGGTACACTCTTTTCAGAAATTATAAAAGTTACCGCCCGCAATGTCAATCTGCTATGAAGGAATAATTTTAGCCGCCGCCGAATTATATTTGCCAAAAAAATTTGGAGGAATAGCATTGCCAATTAAAATACCAAACAATTTACCAGCCACAAACATTTTGGAAGGCGAAAATATTTTCGTAATGGACGCGGACAGAGCCTACAAGCAAGACATTCGCCCGCTAAAAATTTTAATCCTAAATTTAATGCCGATAAAATCAGTAACCGAGACGCAACTTTTGCGCGTACTGGGAAATACGCCGCTGCAGGTCGAAGTCGATTTCATTTACACCGAAACTTACATTCCCACGCACACGTCGAAAGATTATCTCACGGAATTTTACGGCACATTCAAAGACGTTAAACATAAAAAGTACGACGGCTTGATAATCACGGGCGCGCCGGTTGAAGTTGCATATTGGTCGGAGCTTGTCAAGATTATGGAATGGAGCAAGACGCATGTTTGGTCGACGTTTCATATTTGTTGGGGCGCGCAGGCGGGGCTTTATTATCATTACGGTGTGCCAAAATATATTATGGACGAAAAAATTTCCGGTGTGTACAAGCATAAACTTTGCGTGCAGTACGAAAAACTTTTCCGCGGCTTTGACGACGAATTTTTTGTGCCGCATTCCAGAAATACCGAAGAGCATATTGAAGACATTGAAAAAGTTCCCGAACTGAAAATTTTATCGGTGTCCGACGATGTTGGGGTTTATGTAGTGGCGAATTTGGCGCGGCGGCAATTTTTTATCACCGGTCACGCTGAATACGATCCTTACACGCTCAAAAATGAGTACGAGCGAGATTTACGCGCGGGACTCAATCCCAAAATTCCGCAAAATTATTTTCCGGATAATAATCCTGCGCGAGAGCCGGTTGTCAAGTGGCGGAGCGTGGCGCATTTGCTTTTTGCTAATTGGCTCAATTATTATGTTTACCAGGAAACTCCGTACGAAATTAATTCTATTGGCTGAGGCGATAACTATGAAAAAATTTTTTATGGCAATGTTAATGGCGTTGCTGATTTTACCAGCAGCTGGAACTTTCGCCGCAAATTCCGTTAAAGTTCCCGAAGAAATTTTCAAATGGGTACAATCGACGCCGCGCGGCAATTACTATTTCAATCAAAAAATTATCGGCTACTACATTAACAAAGACGATACGCTTGATTTGAATATTTTGGTCGTGCCGACGATTTGCACTTACGACGAAATTCAGATTCAAGACGTGGTTCAAAAGCGGCGCTGGCATAAAAAATCTGTCACCGGCTATAATGATTTGATTGGGCGCGCGGATTATATTCAGTTCGATTTTAAAAATAATACCGTGCAGATAGTTCGTCGCGCAGATTTAGATCACACTTTCACCGAACTTGACGCTGATACTTCCGGCAGACCGATTAAACTTTCTGAGTTGTCGAGTAAATCTGTTGCCTGCAAATTTTACCGCGAAATTCTGATTTGGGCGCGCAAAAATAATGAAATGATAATCAAGCGCTCGCGTGGCAAATTGACTGCGCGGGACACTAAACTCAAGCCCGAAGATATGCCGATTTTTAAAATTGATTTGCCTGGCACTGAGGAATAGGAGGATATCGAATTGGAAGATTTATTAAAACAGGAGGCTATCGAATTGGAAGATTTATTAAAACAAAAAGCTGAACTTGAGGCGAAAATTCAAGCAACCGGCGAAGCTGGCGTTGAAAAAATTTTGCGCGCAATAGAAAATCAGCGCTGGTATTTTTTCCAAAACAAGCCGAAAATTATTTTTGACCGCAGCACCGGTTTGATTTGGGCTGACTTGAAATATTTTCCATATGGCAGAGGTAACGGTTATTCTGGAGATAAGGCAAAATCTGTAATCCGAGATTCGCAAAATTGGGGCGGCTACAACGGTTGGAAAATTCCCACTGCGGCTGAATTTTGGCAGATGATTGAAGATAAAACTTTTCCCTACCATTCTCAGCGCAATTCAAGTTGACGTATCAAAAATCAAGAATACTGGTTCACCAGAGATAATCGCAACCGCATTGGTTACATAGATTTAGATTACAGCGGAAATAATTTTTACAACATCTACAATAACGAAACCAAAGTATTTTTAATGCTCTGCAGTTACGCGCTGATTTCCGGCAGTTACGATTCAAATAATCCGCAATCTACGCTGAATTTGTTTGTACGAAATAATTTGATACCGATTTTCGACGACGAAGAAATTACACAGCTTTATAAAATGATTTACATTGAGAAACCTGGTCTTTTGAAACAGCTGGAAAATCTTACCGCGAAAATTGCTGAAGTTAAGGCGGGGAAATTTGATTATAAGCCGCTGCTGGCGAAATATGATTTATCGGCAATCGCGCAGTCGCCGATTCAATATTACACGGCGGTACAAAATTTGACGGATTCTTTGCTGGACATTTTGCAAGAATATGAAGCGGCGCAGGGCGGAACGATCGGCGAGTTTTCGCAAATGGCGCTGAAATTGAACGCGCGGTACATAGAAAATCCGCACTTGACGCCGGAAGAAAATTCTCTGCTCCGAGAGCGTCAAAAATTTTTAGCGGCGCGGCTGGAATTGGGTTTAGACGACGTGAAAGCGCAAATTTTATCAGTCAAGGCGCAGGCGGATTATTTAGAGACACGTATCGACAAAATCAATCACGAGCCGAACTCCATAATCGAATTGGCGATGGTCGAAGAAACGCCGCGCGCCAGTTTTGCATTTTTGGTAGAGAATTTAGCGAATATCGTTTCGAGCGCTCAACACAAGGTAGATTTTTTTGTGCGGCATAAAAATCTCGTGGCGGCGGTTATTAACGCTCATGAAAATTGGAGCGACGCTTACAAATCTTTCAAAACAAATCTGCGTGAACAGCTGAAAAATATTTGCGCAGCAGACGGTATTGACGAAGAAATTTACAGCGCGTGGTATGAAGATTGGCGCGGGAAAAGTTTTTTGATTGAGCAGAAATTTTTACCGCTGATTGAATTTGCGTTGAAGGGCAATTTACTTTCCAATGGCGATGAACCTTCCGCCGCGATTCAAGCGCTAAATGCGTTGCAGAATTACAAAAATGACGTGGCGAATTTTTATCTGAGCGAGCGCAAAAACATTTACCAGAAATTTGCATTTCAAGCGGGCGGCGATTTGCAAGAGAAATTTGAAACTGAGAGCGAACTTTATAAGCTGACTGAAAAATTACAGCGCGCCCTGCAGGCAATAATTTTCTCGCGCGAAAAAACTGAAGAGCGAATTTTCCTGCTACATTGGGCAGAATCACTGATAAATATTCCGATTGACGAAATCACAAATTTTATCCAGGAGCGCGAATTGGACGCCATTTCAACTGAAGTTTTAACGCAATTTGCCGAATTGAAGCGGCGCAACTTCGCAATTTACCTTGCGGACAGCAAAGCTTACAGCGACGCTCTTCAGAAACGCGAAACCGAATACAACGCGCTGATTTTCCGCATGCGCAAGGATTTAGACAAGAAATGATTTGGAGGCGAAAAATTTATGGGACTTTTAGGCGATATTGGCAACTGGATTAAGGATAAAATTTTTGGCGGTTCGGACAAAGTCAAGGCTGCGAAAATCGAACAGGAAACGCAAATCAGAGTTGCCGAAATTGAGCGCGACCGTCAATTCGGTATGGCTGACAGGGAACGCGCCCGCATAATCACCGAGAGCGACGCTCGCATAAACGCGCAGAACGTGGACGCGGCTAATCAAATTGCGCTGAAACGAGCTGACGCCGAAATTCAAATGAGGCTTGCCGATAAAGAAACTGAGCGCGTTGAATTGGCTAAAAATGCGCAACTTGAAATTATCGAGGCTCAGAAAATCGCCCAAATGGCTATCGAAGAGGCGCGCGTTAAAGGTATGGCGGCTATGTCCGAGCAAATTGTTATTTTGCAGGAAAAAATGTTAGATGTTGCCAAAAATCGCATCGCCATAATTGAGGAATGCTCATTGCCGATTATTCGCGACATTGAAAATTTTTATTCCGAAGTCAACGCGCGTATCACTGCGAATCGCGAAGAATACAATACCAAAAAATTCCCGCAGCTTTTAAGTATGCTTGAGCAATATGAAGAAGGCACAACCGCGCATAAGCTTTACGCAAAGCAGATTGAGCTCGATCAACTTCAGCAGGCAAAATTTATCGAAACGCAACTGCAACAAGTTATCGAGCGTCAAAATTTCGTGCTTCAAAGTTTCGTCTCGGCAAAGAGTCAAATCCTCGAGCAAACCGGACAAATAACAAAATCTATCGCCGAATCCTCTTTGAAAAAATTTGAACAGGCATTGCCGCCGCTCTCAACCGGCAATTTACAATTATCGCCGCCCGCACCAAAACAATTACCGCCAGCGTAATTGCAAATTTATCTAACTTCCTCGCCGAGTTTCGATTTGAGCGCCGATTTGTGCGCGTACATTTCAGCGTCGGCTTTTTTTGCGACCGATTCAAAATCCATACCAGGCTCATAAATTCCTAAACCGCGTGCGACAGAAACCGTGAGCGTGTCTCCGGCAATAGTAAAAGTTTCTTCCGCGACTTTTTTGTCGAAAAGCTCAAGCAGTTCGATTCTTTTTTCGTAGTCTTGATTTTCCAAAACCGCTGCAAATTCATCACCGCCAACGCGATAAACCGAGCTGTTCGCAAAAACATTACAGATAACTTTTGTGGCACGACGAATAAGTTCGTTACCCGCCTCGTGACCGTATTTGTCATTAACTTTTTTCAAAAAATTCGCGTCGAATATCACAACAGCGTAATTCAAATGAGAATGTGTCTTCATTTTTTCGTCAAGTTCAGATTTTTTGCCAATGTAAGCCGCCGGATTTAAAAGTCCAGTCAATTTATCGCGGTAAACGTAAACTTCAAGTTTCGCCGCCATTTCGCGGATACTTCGCACCAAAATTCCTAATTCGTTGCCGGATTCGTAGGAAATTTTAACATTCAAATCGCCGGAAGCAATACGCCTTGCCGCCTCCGTCATTCCCGCTAATGGTTTTATCGCCTTTGAGGCAAGTTCAATACTTCCAAGCGAAATAATCATTGCCACAACAACAATCGCCGCAATTAAATGCATTATAATTTTGTTGCGCTCGTCATAAACTTTGCTAAGCGGCGTCGCAATTCCCAGCCACATTCCATTAGCCAAATAAAGCTCAATTTCTTGAAATTCGGGATTCGGCTGAAAAAGCGCGCCCTGCGGTTGGTCTCTGTGGTAAAGTACAAGATTGTTGCGATTCATAATGTAAACGTAGCCATAATCATAAATTGACATTCGCCGCAATTCTTGAATAATAAAGTTAAAATCAATATCCATTCCGACGACGCCGATAAATTTCCCGTCTAAAAACAATGGCGCAACGTAAGAAATGACATAAAAATCTGTTACAGCGTCAACGTAGGGCTCAATCCAAGTGGCTGTCTTACTTTCCATTGGAATATAATACCAGCCGACTTTTTGCGCATCATCCGGAGAATACGGCGCAAGATCGATAGGCTCACGTTCCACAAATGGCGAAAGAGCGCCTTCCCAGCGAGCATCTTCGCGCTGCATAGAAAAGCCGCCTTTAGTTCCCTCAATTTCCGGTATCAAACGCAGGTAATATGAAACGCTGCCGTCTATTCCCACCGCGTTAAAACTAAAATTTTTTTTCATTTCGTCGAGATAATTTTTCCTGTATTCAGCGTCTTCAGCCAAGCGCTCGTAACTTTCGATAGAATTTATGGCTTGAAGTTGCATTCCATGTACCGCCTGCCTGATGCAGAAAAAAGTTCTGTACAATCTTTCGCGGCAAATAACGCTCATTGCGCGCAAGGATTCATCCGTATGAGCATTAACCAGATTTCCAATGGAAATGGAACTGCCGCCGCCCAATACTGCCGCAGAAAAAAACACCGTTTGCGTCACTAAGAAAACCACTTCCAGCATTATCGAGCGACGATGGCGCAACATCAAGTACAGTATCAAAACGAGGTACAAGTCTATTATCGTCAAACATTCCGCAACAAATCGTAGCCAAGTTCCGCCGTGATCCATTCCGTAAATTTGATATTTATCTATGTACGCCACGACCAGCGGAAACAGTATGTAAAATCCCAACGCGATAATCCAAGCTTTTTTGTTATCTGCAGATTGTGCTTCCTCTTGCGGCGCGGAAGACTCTTCAAATTTTTTTGTTGAATTGTACCAGGTGTAGCCTCTGCTTACGAGCAGGAAAAACCAGGCGAGGTCTAAAAAAATTGCTATGAAGAAGTCGTTCACGAAACAAGCGAAAATATACGCTGGAAATTTCACAGATTTACCTAAACCGAGCCAATTTGCAACTGTGTCTAAATCCGCCGCGGGAGCTGTCACTGCGCGAAATGCTGTGGTTATAGCGAATGTGATTAGCATAATCATCAAAAATTTTCGGAGCATGTAATCCCTATGCGTCGGCGTATTTTTTTCTGAATCAGTGTATAATTTTTGCCAGAGAAAATGCGGCAGATAACCAGCTAAAAATATCCAAAATCCGCGTAAAAAACACGGCAATAAATCTTCAAATTCAATGCCCGTGGAAAATAAATTTTGAAATTCCGGAAACGCCAATAATCCGCCGATATATACTCCCAGCGCCGCCGAAGTTCCCCACATCAGCCCTAAAACCGGTGGTATAAATACGGCAACGCTTAAAATTTTTTGAGGAACTGCAAGTATTAAGCCTGCGTATGTCGCCACAAGCCAGTATAAAAATGCTGACAGGCAAAAATGATATAGATTTTTCATTTGTCCTCAGCTCCGCTATAATTTTTTTCCATGTCAATCCGAAAAGCCCTGCAAGCTTCCTCGCCGTATTTTTCCTTTAGCTTTTCGCGCAGTGGACGTACCTTTGCTTTGAAAACTTCTAATTCTTCCGGCGTTAGGTCGATAATTTCAAGCCCATCTGCGGCAAATTGTACGCGAATCTTCTTTTCCTCTTGTTCGAGATAATCGCGACTCCATTCGCAAGCTTCGCGCATTTTTTCTCGGAGTAACCTTTGAGTTTTAGGTTCAAGTTGTTCAAAAGTTTTTCGATTGGCAACGAACAGGTAATTTTCGTAAAGGTAATTCCAGACCGTCATATATTTTTGAATTTCGTTAAGACGACCGGAGCGCATTAAAAAAAATCCATTTTCCTGCCCCTCGATAACGCCTTGCCGAATTGCAATATTAAGTTCGCTCCAGCCCAATGGAACTGGCGTAGCACCAAGAGCCGCAAAAAATAGCCGGTAAACTTCGCCGCCCAATACGCGAATCCTCAAACCTTGTAAATCTTCAATTTTACGAATAGGATTGCGATTGCTGGTAAGTTGGCGCATTGCGTTATGCGTCGAGCCAAGATACACTAAGCCATAATCGGATAAAACTTTAGCGTAATAATCGCCGCCGGTATCATCAATGACTTGCCGCGCCTCTTGATAACTGGAAAACGACCACGGAATTGTCGCAACTTCCAAGCGCGGATCTAAAAGTGACATAGTACCCGTCACATATGCGCCCAAATCAACCGCGCCTTCCGTCAATGAGCGTACTGACTCATTGGTATTGCCGCCGGTGAGTTCATCGTTCGGATAAAATTCTATTTGAACATTTCCGCCGGACGCTTCCGACACCAGTTCCGCAAAACGTAATGCTGTCAGAGTTTCAATTCCAATTTCCGTGCCGCTCGCCGTCATTACCAATCGCACTTTTTGATAGTTATCGTATTTTTTGGGAGATTCATCTTGCTGTATTCCGCAACCGCTTAAGGTCAGTGCAATTGCTAACATAAAAAAAATAACTACCCGATAACGCTGGATCATAAAAAATCCGCCCTTACATTGTATACAAAATTTGTTTGTGTCATATATTCCTTGCCGATTAAAATTTTCCTTTACGGTCGGCAATTATTTTTTTAGCGTGAATTTGTCTAAAATTTTACCGTCGACACTTTGACAAGTCAGCGTCAAATCTCCTGCGCGAATCTTCAAGTCAATGTAAAAATTTGGCTCACCAGTATAATTTTGGTCGCCCGCGCGCCCGCACAAAATGTAAAAAGTTTTGTTAATGCGCCCGCGGTTTCTGTAAGTGTGCAAATGCCCAGTGAAAACTAAATCAATTTCGAGTTCGTCAAAAAGCCGCATAAAATAATCCTTCGCCTCATCGACAAAATCTGTGAGTTGGCGATTGTAAATAGCTTTGTGCATAAAAACTATCCGCCACGGACGATTTGAATTTGCCACGGCGCGCTTAAACCAATATTCTTGAATGCCAGGCAAGCTGGATTTAATTTTTTCCAGTTCCATGAATTGCGTATTCAGCACAAAAAAATTCGCCGCGCCATAATCGAACGCATAAAAATAACCGCCGAAATCTTTGATACCATTCGACGGCAATTTAAAATTATTCAGATAGGCGGTCGGCGCGCAGGGCAGCCAATTCGTATCGTAACATTCGTGGTTGCCAATGACAGGCGCTAAAATCCTTTCGCGCAGAAGTTCAGCCGCCGCATTGTACCAATCCCGCCATTGATTAAAATCTTGCCCAGTGTCAACCAAATCGCCATTGACTAAAAAAAGCTCAGCGTCCGGAAAATTTTTCGCCGCAATGTCAGCCGTATTTTTCCAAACAGCATAATCTAAACATTGACTGTCGCTGAAAATCAGCATTTCAAATTCGCCGTTGCCAGCCGTACGTAAATTTTGCCAATCCGTCGCGCAGTTGTCCGCTATCACGCGAAATTTATACAAACTCGCCGGTTTCAAATTTTCCAGCGTGCAGGCGTAAATAAATTCCGGCTCAAAAAAATTGGCGGTAACGTCAGCAAAATTCGCCGCGTCCTCGCCAATCAAAAAATATTCAAGCCGCGCATTTTTCAATTCATTTTCCGCGTTAAACATAATCGTCCGAGAATTGCGCGAATCCTTTGTTATGATTTGGCGCAAATATTTTACCCGCAATGACTTTGAAATTTCTTGCGGCTGATGCGGCGGTTCGGACGAAAATTTTAATCTGCGAAAAAAATTTAATATGTTCACCGGACGTGCCTCCTTTCGTACCAGAGCGCGCCGATAATTAATGCAATGGCGAAAATTATAACGACGATTATTCGCGTGAAATCTTCTTGCTGGGTAATAGTGTCGTGCCCGATAATCGCCTCAATGCCTGTCGAAGGGAATTTGCCAATGAATGACGCCAAAAAATAATCGCGCAGACTTAACGAACTAAGCGCGCCCACCGCATTTAAAACGCCGCTCGGCATATACGGCACCATTCGGGCGATTAACATTACCGCAAAACCTTTTTTAGAGCTGTACTTGTCGATTGAGCGCAAAAGGCGGCTTTTCTTGATTAATTTTTTAGCCGTGTCTCTGAAAAAAAATCTTAGCAACAGGAAGCTGACAGTTACGCCGACGGTTTCAGCGGCGACGGACAGTACTATTCCCCAAAAAATTCCAAATATCAGCGTGTTAGCAGTGGAAAAAATTATCGCGGGCGGGAAACCTATTGCGTTGACAAAGAGCGTCAGCAGGAAACTGAACACGACCGCCATTGAGCCGTAACTTTTTATGTACTCCGCCGTTTCCGAAATGTCGCCGTGCGAGAGCAATTCAAAGACTTCCGGCAAAAATTCCGGCGCGATTATGTGAATCACCAAAAACATTAGCAAAATTAAAAGTGCGGCTACAATTTTGACCGTGTTCATTAAAAACCTCCAAATTTTATTGATTAGCAACAAGATAATCGTTTGTCCAATCAGTAATCGGGCTGGGATGTTTAATCGTTTCCCATTTGACGGCAACCGGACGAGTGCAATATCTGCAACGCTCAAACGGCGTCAACAGATGCGCCTTGAGTTTTTCGGTAGTTAAACGGCGTACAAATCGAGCGCGCCATCTTCCGGCAGATTTTTATTGTAATAGGCGTTGAAATATTTCGTGGTAAAGGGCAGGAAACACGCCGCGATTTTTCCTTCGTAAAGATTATGACAATGAGCTTGAATACATTGCAAAAAAATTTCGCGCTTGTCATTGTGAGGGCTGACTGTTTGTTTGATAGTAAATTCCTTGTTAAGCGGGCTTATTCCAAATTTAACGTGTTTCTTTTCGCCCAAAATTCGTATCATTCCAATATCATCAATAAATTTATGAAGCTGATTAAAGTTCTGCGCGAATCTAAATTATACACATTGATATTTTCGTCAAGGCGACCAGCAATATAAACGTCGTCGATAGAAACATTGAGCATTTGCAAATGAGAAAGCATTTGACTTTGACCATTGTAAACTTCGCGCGGGAAAATAATTTTGTCAATAACTTTTTTGTGATAGAGCAGGGCAAATTGTACCGGATTCAAAACCGCAACATTATTAATATTAGGTGTATTATTTTGCCCCCCCCCGTTTACAAACGCAACTATATTTAAATTTTCTCCAAGCTTTTGTTTTAGCCAAAGATTATAATGCTGTTCGATGATATTTGCTAAGACTTGCGAAGTTTGCTCCGTCCCCAAAATCGCTACATTCATAAAGATTTCCCCCAAATTATTTTACGTTCGGGAATATTCATCAAGACGCCGTACCATTTTTGAGTATCTTTGCGCCGCCAAATCGCCGTGCTCGGTGAATTTCCCCACAAAAATTCTAATTCGTCACCAAAATTTTTCCGCACATAATTAATCAGCCGCTTAGTCAATTCGCTGCAAAAAATATTACTGTCACAGCAATTCGCAATGAAATTTTCAACCGCGGCGTCATATTCTGCGCGAACAGCTCCAACATAACTGCCAGCCGAATTTTCTACCAAATGCAAAATGTATTCTTCGCCGGAAAAATTATCCGTGACCGTAGTAAAAATCTTGCCGTCCTGCGCGACCGTGATTTTCAGCGTGAATTGATTATCGCAAATATTTTTTTCATAGCGCCCGTCAACGAATCCAAAATTTTTCAGTTTGTCGAAGTTGACGGCTTTATGTTTAAGTTTCAGTTCCATTAGAAACTACCGCCACCACCGCCGCCGCCGGAACTTCCGCCGCGTCCGCCGCCGCCACTACTGCCGCGAGCCATTGCGCCATTGCCAGAAGCCTTTGGTCTGCGCACAACATTTGTAAAAATATAAATATCGCGATTGGTTAAAAGTTTGACAGTTTCGCGTTTCAAATAATCCATTGCCGCCTTTTCCGGACGAACATTGCTCATACCGCTAATAAGCCACGAACGAACCATACCGCCGAAAATCAGCCCAAACACAACAGCCGCCATTGCCGCAACAGGATTAAAGCCGCCGTCGTAAGCCGCGCCGTTTTGCTCATAATAATTCATCGAAGAATCAACAGCGTCAAGAAATTTATTGCACGCGCCAAAATAATCGCCGCCGCTCAAACTGCTGACGAAAATTTTGCCAATGCCGGAAACGCTCGGAATGCGCACGTCCATTTTTGAATCCGTCGAAATGTACCAGTTGCGCTCGTCCATTACTACCAGCAAGAGAATATTACCGTTCCTACCGTCGCGCAAATTTTGTTCAAGCAAAGTTCGGGCGGCTGTCGAAATTTCGCGGTTACCAATCGTCCTCAAAAAATCTATGTCAATTCTAATTCCGTGTTTTTGCTCAATGCTTGAAATTTTTTGATTCAAAGCTTGAACTTCAGAGGCGCTCAAAAGATTAGCTTCATCGACAATCGGCGAGGCGAAAGTTACAGCATTAATCAGCAACGTAAAAACGAAAATCGCGCAGAAATTTTTAAACATAACCGCGCCCCCTTATAAAAACGCACTAGCGATAAAATAAAACACCGGCATTGAAACAATCGCCGCCACAGCAGAATATTTAAACGCTTTGCCGCTGTCGTATGGGAGACTGCCGACAACTTTGCCGGTCTGCCCATTCATCATAAAAGTATAGGGCTTGTCTTGATAGCGCGTAGTCAAAATCCAAACCGGAACAAGCGCGTAAATCACTTTGCCAACGTCCTTGATAACGGCGGCTTTATTCAGTTCGACATTATCAAAATTTTGCACGGAACTTTGGAGCACGGCAAGAGCGCTATTTTTGACGCGTTCATCTGCGCGAGCGGCGCAAGTTTCAGCCGCCACGTCATATTTATCGGCAAGGTAACCTGTCAGATAAGCGGTACTAAACGGCACAAGTTCAGAGTAATTGAAAGGCTCGATACTTTCCATATAAACGTCGTCCATTTTTTTGCTACCGTCGGCGGGAATTTTTTCAAAGCTCATTTTCGCCACGCGCTGACAATTATAAACTTTCCTTTCCGTGACGAGCATATTTCCGGCGTCATAGCGTCTGATTTTTTCGGCTTTAAATTCAGCCTGCGCGGTGATTGAAGAATCGAACAGCCAGAAAGGCACGTACATTGGCTGAATCGCCTCGACGCGGTTATTGGCAGTGAAATTATCGGGCAAAAGTCTATGACCTTCGTAAAATTTTTTGAGCGCGGCAATGGCATCGGCTTTATTTTTTTTGAACGGAATAACATAATCGGGCTTGAGTTTGCCGTCAAAGCGCTTGGGAATCATTGTGGGGTTGCCGCAATAAACGCATTCAGTCGCCATAGTATTTTCGTCGCAAACCAATTCAGCGCCGCAGCTCGAACAAGTCAACGCCTTCAGAGCGGAAACTTCAGCAGGTAACCAATTTTCACCAGCGCCCGCAATGTCCCATTTCGCCTGTTGAGCCTCTTCAGCCTTAGCCGCCAATTCGTTTTGCGCGTGAAACATTTCTTCGATAGCGGCAACTTCAAAGTCAGTACCGCAGTATTCGCAGGTTACATTTTTTTTGCCAGGAATAAAACTCAGCGGCGCACCGCAATTCGGGCATTTATAACTAACTGACGTATCAGCCATATAAAAATACCTCCGATAAATTTTCTTACTTCAAAATCAAAAACGGGGGGGGGTACTGTAATTTTCGCGCAGAAATTTAAGCGTAGTTTTCGGGACGAGTTTTTTTATTTTTTCAAAGTCGCCAGTTTTTAACGCTTCACGAACAGATTTAGCGCTGATAACTTCCCCGCCAATTTCGCGGCGCGGTATTTCGCAAAAATCAATCCCATAGCGCGGCAAAATATTTCTCATATTGTCATTGTATTGGCGCGTCACGGTATCTTCCGGCTCTTCACCAACAAAGCGAATGTTAATCCCAAGCGTCGGCGCAATTTCACGCGCGAAAATCTCAACGTCTTCGCTCGAATCAACCGCCACGTTTTGAAGTTCAGCCTTGTTAAAATAACCCGAAAAAGTTTGCTGCGAAATAATAAATTTGCCGCTGGGAATGACTTCGACGTTAGAAAATTTTTTAACGCCAGCTTCAACCAATTTAAATCTGTCAGCAAATGCAAATTCGCTTTTATCTTCTTCGACGACGAAAATATACAGCTTTTTAACTTTTTTGGAAGCGTATTCAATCAAGTATTCGTGTCCGAGCGTGAAGGGGTTGCAATTCATAACGATAGCGCCGATTGGAAGGCGTTTAGCGCGCAATTTCTGTTTATATTCAGCCAAATCTTTATTTTCGCCGAGATTGATATTGCCGGAAGAAAATTCTTTAGGGATGCCGTAACGATGAGGCGCGGGCGGCGGCGCTGGATAATTGAAATTGACGCCTTGAAAGAAATTATTTTTTGTCAGGAAATCGAAAAATTTTTCAGCGAGCGCTTTATAACCGAGTTCATTAACGTGCGCCGTATCAACAAAAACTTCGCCGTAATTGTGCGGACGAATAAACGTACGGCTGACATCGAACGACGGAATAATTTTCGACATATGATTATCGAAAAACACGAAAACAATATCGCCCGCGCTGAATTGCAAAGTTTCAAGGTTGTAAAGAATATCCTGGTAGCGGTAGGTGAAAAACTGCGAAACATTTTCCACGCGATATTGAAGATGATTTTTATTCAACATAGCCTGCAGATAACTGGGAATAGTTTTGTCGAAAGGCGCGCCAACGCCGAAGTGCGAACAGCCGCCCATAAAATAAATCCTGTTTTTGAAAGTATCTGGCTGATTTGCAACGCGCCGCCTGCCGTTAATTACTTGAACCAGCGGATTATCGCTATCTTCAAGTATCGTCGAACCGTCAGGATTAACTTTCGCCTGCGTCAAGTTTAATATATCGCGCAGCTGCTGATTTGTGTAGCCGAGAAAATCGTAGGGCGTTTTGAGAGTTTTATCCGGATTTTGATTTAATTCTTCAGTGATTTTCCCTAGGCGCTTTTTTTCGGCGATGATATGATTTTCCCATTCGGTATTGTAGGGGGTCTGCGCGATTATTGTAAAATTGGTAAGGAAAAGTTTAACCTGCGGATGGCGATGCAGAAAATTAAGCATTGGAATTTCAACGTACGTGTGCAGAATAAATTGATTCACTAATTCCGGCAGGTAAATAATTTTGTCGAGATTTGCATTCAATCGGCGCGCGGACAGGAAAAAAATTTTGTCATAATCGGTAAGATTAAGCTCGGTAAATTTCTTTATTTCCATAGGATTAAACAGTGTGCCAGGACTCAATTCAATTTTGCGATTATCGCCATTAATCACGCTGAAAGTTGGCTTAACAGATTTATTGAAGTCGAACTGAACGTAAATATCCCAAAGAAATTGCCACTGATTAGCATCGACAATCACGAACAGCGGCTTTTTAATATCGTTGTCAGCGCAAAACTGCGGCATTTGATAGCCCGCAGTGAAACAATCGCGCAGGTAAATAAAAAATTGTTCGTCAGTCATAATTTATCCTCTGGGTCTGCCACATTCCGCGCAAAATCTCCTGCCCTTGTTAACAGTGCCGCAATCGGGGCAAGTCCATTCGTTTGACGCGGGCTGATTTTTGGGCGCGCCGCATTCCGCGCAGAATTTACCGGTATTACCGCTCTTACCGCATTTTAAGCAAGTCCAGCCGGTTTCAGCTGAAGGTTTCGGCTTGCCGCACTCGGCGCAGAATTTACCAGTATTGCCGCTGTGTCCGCAACTTTCGCACGTCCAGCCATTATCAGCAGGAGCAACTTTCGGCTTACCGCAATTCGCGCAGAATTTACCAGTATTGCCGCTGTGCCCGCAACTTTCGCATTTCCAACCGGTTTCTTGTGGCGGAGGAGGAGGCGCTTGCTGTGGTTGTTGTTGTTGAAATTGTTGCTGCTGCATTTGTTGTTGCTGAGAAAGTGCGAAAAGATTATTGGCGTTAATGCCGCCCGCGCCCTGTGCTAAATTCATACCCATAAAACCAATAGCCGCGCCCGCTGTATTATTCGCCGCGTCCTTCATAGCTTGAGCCTGCGCGCCCGTCAAATGAGCTGCCGCCATTGCCGGATTTCTCAAAGCGCCCGTGCGTTGCATTTCTTTAATCATAGCAACGTCTTCTTCACTGGCGCTGACATTCGACACGCCGAAAGATACCACTTGCAAACCGCGCAATTCGCCCCACTTTTTGCTGAGAACTTCATTGAGCGCATCGGCAATTTCCGTCGTGTGACCAGGCAACGCGCTATAGCGAATGCCCATTTCAGAAATTTTCGCGAAGGCGGGCTGCAACGCCGTCATCAATTCGGATTTGAGCTGTCTATCAATTTCTTCGCGGTTGTAAGTATCGCGCACATTGCCGCAAACATTAGTATAAAAAAGCACAGGATTGACAATGCGGTAACTGTACGAGCCGAAACATTTAATAGAAATATCGACGTCAAGCCCAATATTATTATCGACGACGCGGAACGGAATAGGCGTAGGCGTGCCGTATTTATTGCCGGTAATTTCTTTGGTGTTGAAATAATAAATGCGCTGGTCTTTGCCGGTATCGCCGCCGTATTGGAAACGGTGACCGATTTGGAAGAAAATTTCTTGAATGTTAACCGCCAAATTTCCGCCCGAAAAAAGCGAAGGCTCAGTATTTCTGTCGTACTTGTATTCACCAGGCTCAGCGATATAGTCAACAACTTTGCCATTTTCAACAACCATCATGCACTGCCCATTATTAACAGCCACGGTCGAACCTTGAGTAATGATATTATCGTCGCCCGCGTTGGAACTGCCGCGGCGCGTGCGTCTGTGCCCTTTCGCCACCAAAATATCCGAGCTCAAACTGTCGCAGTAAAAATATTCCTTCCACTGATCGCCGAGTACGCTACTAGCCGCCTCAAGCGCCGCTTTTATAAAGCCCATAATTTTCATCTCCTAAAATTTGATATTGGTTAATTCTTGACGCCGCCTAACTTTCCTGCCCTACAAATACAAATTCGCCAGCATTTTATAACAGCGATTATCTATGTACGGATTTGTCAAGCTGAAAGTGGCAACGGCTTTTTTCGCAATGAAAAATTCGCCGCACGGCTGATTTGTAAATTTGTCGCGAAGTGCAGTATCGCCGACGCTAAAATCTTTGTACCGCACGCTGTTATAATTGAAATCAGCGTGAAACTTAATTTTTTCGTCGAGCAGATTTGTTTTAATGGAAATATTTTCAATCGGCAAAATCATTAGCGATTTGCGCCGCGTAACAAAATTCAGCGCCGCCGGTTCAATCCTGCGCGAAGTATCATAAAAAATAAAATCGGTACTGTCGAAACCGCAAAATTTTTCAAAATCCGCCAGAGTCCAGCGCCCAAATTTTTTCCAAGTATCACCGGCAAAAAAATAATTTTCCGGCTGAATCTCATTTTCAACGCGCGTATCCTCAAAATCAATTTGCACGATATCTAAAATTTGCGCCTCGGTATTATCAGCGTAAGTCAAAGCGGCGGCGGGTACAGCGTCTTGAGTTTCTTCATTGCGAGAAATTGGACGAATCCATTTGTTTGTAGCAAGCTCAATTCCCGCCACGCAATAATCGCCGTACTTAGCGCTCTTTGCCAGAATCACGATTAATTTTTTCACAAATGAACAATCTCCATTCCAAAAATCTCAGCGAATTTTTCAGCGACCAATCGGCGATGACAATTCACGGGGCTAACTTCACTGCAAAGCAAGCAATATCGAACTTCCGGAGAATCAGAATAATTTTTTAAAATGTGTGGTACAATTCGCCGCTCTCCCATAAATTGATTGAATTTGTCAGCGTATTCTTCCCAGGTGATTGAATTGTTGTGGTAAAGCTTAAAAAGATGTTCCGTCGGCGCGAATTTCAAATCGTGGCGATAATCAATGCTGGCGATTCTGTTTAGGAAAAATTTCAAATCTGGCTCTTTGGCGAAACCGGCGAGTTGAGTATTGCTGTAAAGTCGAACGTCAACAATTTCAGTGATGCGGTGAAGTGTGAGCAAATCAAAAAAATTTTCCGCGCCCTTTTTTGTGAAACCGATTGTAAAAATTTTGGCGGGCTCAACATTTTTCTTAGCCATACAAACACCTCGCGCAGTTTTTACAATTTTACTACGATAAATCCGGCGGCGTCAAATTTCAGCAAAACTTCATTGAAAATTTTCTGCCAATTTGAAAGGATATTTTTCCGCAAGGTAGAATAGAAAACTAAACATTAGAAAGCTATTTGCATTTTTAAGACAGGAGCGTGTTAAGATATGGCAATTAATACTTCGGGATTCGGTTCATATGACATTCGCGGAGTTTATCCCGATAGCGTGAATCAGGAACTGGCGTATCGCGTGGGCAGAATTTTTCCCGAAATTTTCAGCGCTAAAAAAGTTGCCATTGGACACGATATCCGGCTTACCGGTCCGACGCTTAGCGATGCACTTGCGCGTGGGCTTACCGAGGCTGGCTGCGACGTTTACGATATTGGGCAGTGCGGCACGGAAATGATTTACTTTGCCACCGGTCATAAATTTTTCGACGGCGGAATTATGGTTACTGCTTCGCACAATCCCAAAGAATATAATGGTATGAAATTTGTTAAGCGCGGCGTTAAGCCCGTTTCTCCGAAAACCGGACTGCTGGACATTAAAGCCGCAGTTGAAGACGAAAGTCGCGATTGGTCATTCAGAAAAGCTACCGGCAACTTTTACAAAATTGACGTCCTGCACGATTATATTCGTTGTCTGCTGAGTTATGTTGACGTGAAAAATTTTAAGCCGCTGAAAATTGTCATAAACACCGGCAACGGTTCAGCTGGTCCGATTATTAATGAGATTGAAAAATTTTTGCCCTTCGAGATTATAAAACTTCACAATAACGCTAATGGATTTTTCCCAAATGGCGTGCCGAATCCGCTGTTACAGGATTCTCGCGCAGAAACCGCAAAGGCTGTCGTTGAAACCGGCGCGGCGTGCGGCATTGCATTTGACGGCGATTTTGATAGATGTTTTATGTTCGACGAAAAGGGCAATTTTATTGAAGGCTGTTATATGGTCGGCTTTTTGGCTGAAGCTTTTTTGAAGAAAAACAAGGGCGCAAAAATTGTTTGTGAGCCGCGCGCACTGTGGAATACGCTTGATATTATCGCAGAAAACGGCGGCACTCCGATTATCTGTCGGTCGGGGCATTCATACATGAAAGATGCAATGCGCGCTGAAAATGCGATTTACGGCGGCGAAATGGCGTCTCATCATTATTTCCGCGATTTTTATTATTGTGACAGCGGTATGATTCCGTGGCTGTTGATTTTGGAATTGCTTTGCCAGAGCGATAAAACTTTGTCGCAGATTATGGGCGAACGAATTTCAAAATTTCCGGTTTCTGGCGAAATTAATACAAAAGTTGACAGTGCCGACACCGTTAAAAAAATTATGGCGAAGGTTGAGGAAATTTACGGCGCTAAAGGCAAAGTCAGCAAGATTGACGGCTTGAGCGTCGATTTTGAAGATTGGCGTTTTAATCTGCGCGGCTCTCAAACTGAGCCTTATATTCGTTTGAATGTTGAATCGCGCGGCGATAAAGCTTTAATGGAAACTAAGCGCGATGAATTACTTGCAGTAATTAGGGGTTAGTGGAAAGGGAATAGGGAATAGTGATTTTAACACTAGCCCCTTGCCCCTATACCCTAACAAAGACAATGTCGCTCAAATGAGCGTGTGCAATAAATTTAAATTCCAGAGGAGGACTTTTTAATGGAGAAGAAAATCGTTGTCAATCTCCCGTCTTTAATTAGCGATTATTACACCCTTGCACCAGATCCGGAGAATAAAACTCAGGGCGTAGCATTCGGCACTTCCGGACACAGAGGCAGCTCAAAACTCCACAGCTTTAACGAAACTCATATTATCGCCATCGCGCAGGCAGTAGCTGAACACCGCGCGGCTGAAGGCGTCACCGGTCCTTTATATATCGGCGCTGACACCCACGCACTTTCTGAACCGGCTCTTCGTACTTGCGTTGAAGTTTTAGCGGCTAATGGCGTTGAAATTATTCTGCAAGAAGATTTGAAACCAGTTCCGACGCCGGTTGTTTCGCGCATTATCCTTGCTCATAACTACGAGCGCAAAGAAGCTAAAAAAGCTGACGGTATCGTCATTACGCCTTCGCACAATCCACCAACTGACGGCGGTATCAAATACGACCCGACCACCGGCGGACCTGCAAGCGCTGAAACTACCACGAAAATTCAAAACCGCGCTAACGAACTCATTCGTGAGGGTGTTGACAAAATTAAACGCATTCCGTTTGAGCGCGCCGTAAAAATGGATAATGTTCATTTTATGGATTATATGCGCCCCTACGTCGAAGCGTTGTCTCGCGTTATCGATATGGACGCTGTTATCAATTCCGGCTTGAATGTTGGCGCTGACCCGCTCGGCGGCAGTGGCATTTTCTACTGGGATTTGATTAACGAAGTTTACAAAATTAAAAACCCGATTAAAGTTGTCAATCCTAACATTGATTATACATTTTCATTTATGCCGCCCGACCACGATGGCAAAATCCGCATGGACTGCTCGTCGCCGTTTGCTATGGCGAATCTGATTGCGCTCAAAGATAAATATGATATCGCATTCGGCAATGACACTGACTACGACCGTCACGGTATCGTTACGCCGCAAGGTTTGATGAATCCGAATCATTATCTGGCAGTGGCAATTCGTTATCTGTTCACAAATCGCCCAGGCTGGAGCAAAGACGCTATGGTCGGCAAAACTTTGGTCTCAAGTTCGCTGATTGATAAAGTCGCCGCTGATATTGGGCGCAAACTTTGTGAAGTGCCGGTTGGTTTCAAATGGTTTGTTGACGGATTATTTGACGGCTCAATGGGCTTTGGCGGCGAAGAATCTGCGGGCGCATCGTTCCTTTGCAAAGACGCCAGCGTTTGGACAACCGATAAAGACGGCATTATTATGGACTTGCTCGCTGTCGAAATTACCGCGAAAACCGGCAAGAATCCTTCCGAACATCATAAAGAACTCACTGACAAATTCGGCACATTCTACTATGCGCGCAAAGATACACCGGCGACTCCCGAACAAAAAGCGGCGCTTGGCAAACTTTCACCCGAAAATCTCAAGGCCGATACGCTCGCTGGCAATCCTATTACCGGCAAATTCACCAAAGCTCCTGGTAATGGCGCGTCGATTGGCGGCTTGAAAGTTGTTACTGATAAGGGCTGGTTTGCGGCTCGTCCGTCCGGTACTGAGGATATGTGCAAAGTTTACGCTGAAAGTTTCGTTAGCGAAGATCACCTCAAGCAAATTCAAAAAGAGGCTCAAGATATCGTCGCGTCTGTTGTGTGATTGTCAGAGGGCACTAATCCCTAGCCACTAACCCCTAACCCCTAAATTTCGACGAAGGAGAAATTTCTATGGCATTGACTTTAAAATCCGGCTTTACGTTCGATTATGATAATCTGTTCGGCGAAGGCAAAGTTACTCAAGCCGACCTCGACGGCTACAAAGATGACCTTGCTAAGGCGCACGAAGCTATGAAAGTTATGCGCGAGAGCGGCGTTATCAAGGCTCACCTTTCCAAAGACGGCACGCCCGAAAAAGTTTATTTCTCAAAATTGCCCTACATTACCGCGGATAACGGCAAGCTTAATCTCAATTCGCCCGCTAGCATTCAGCGCCTTCACAAATTCACTGAACACCTCCGCAATAATATTGACGCGGTAGTTTCGCTCGGCATTGGCGGCTCATTTTTGGGCAATAAAGTGCTGTTCGATATTTTCTGCGGCGAATTTTGGAACGCTAAAACTAAGGAAGAGCGCAACGGCTTACCTAAAGTTTATTTCAGCGGACAAAATATTGACACGCGCAGAACCCGCGACATTATCAACCACCTTAAGGCTATGGCGGCTGTTACCGAATCGCACGAAAACCGCAAATACAAAGTTTGCTTAATCTGCATTTCTAAATCCGGCGGCACGCTCGACACTATGAGCAATTTCATGGTTATGTACGACGAATTGAAAAAAGCCGCTAACATTGAGATTGAAATTGTCGCCGTCACAGATCCTAATATGGAGAAAAAGACGATTTTGAAACAGCTTGCGGTTGACAATGGCTGGGAACAATTTGCAGTTCCCGACGGAGTTGGCGGGCGTTTCAGCGTTTTCTGTGAAGTTGGTTTAGTAACTGCCGCGGCTATCGGTATGGATATTGAGTTGTTTTTGGGCGGCGCGCGCGATATGGACGAAGCTTGCAAAAACGAAAATCTTTTTGAAAATCCGGCAATGCTCAATGCGGCGTTGAAATTTGCGGCTTATAAAAAGTACGGGCGCAATATGGAAGTTATGATGCCTTACGGCGATTACCTCAAATCTTTGTCCGAATGGTACATTCAACTTTTGGCTGAATCGCTCGGCAAACAGTTTGACAAAGACGGCAAGGAAGTTTGCTACGGTCGCACGCCGCTTGTTGCAGTCGGTACTACGGATATGCATTCGCAGACCCAGCAACACCAGGAAGGTATGCTTGATAAAGTTGTACAGTTCATCAAAGTTGCGAAATGGGATAACGATTATGTTATTCCAAATGCGTTCCCGAGTGCGAAAAAACTTGCTGATATTTCCGGCGTCACAATGAGCGAGGCGCTCGAAGTTGCGCGTCAATCCAATGCTGATGCTCTTAGCTCGAATAAGCGTTTCAATGCGTGCTTTGTTTTGCCGGAGCTCAATGAATATCATCTCGGCGAATTGATGTACCTTTTGGCAATGTCTGTTGCTTATGAAGGCGAACTTGCGAACGTCGATGCATTCAATCAGCCTGGCGTTGAAGCTTACAAGCGCATTATGGGACCGAAACTTCAGGAACTCAAAAAATCTAAAGGTTTGTAATTCATAAACTTAACGACAGTTTTTTTTCAACCGTCAGAAATTGGCGGTTATTTTTTTAGAAAGGATTTGCCTATGACTGAAAAATTTATTCCCGCCGTGTCGATTATCATTCCAATGTACAACACAGAAAAATATATCGGCGAATGTCTTGACAGCATACTCGCGCAAACTTTCACAGATTTTGAAGTGATTGTTGTTGATGATTGTTCGACG
>CAJOIB010000019.1 GCA_905234705.1 uncultured Selenomonadaceae bacterium
AGCATTTTCCACAGCCTTGACAACCGCGTCAATAGAATTTTCGTCGCCAATATTTTTATCGCTGTAGCCGCGCAGATTTATTTCAGCCGGATATTCATAATCAATTTCAGTATTAAAAACATTCGCCGCAATATCAATGCAAACCGGCGCAGGTCTGCCCGTGCGCGCAATGTAAAACGCTTCCTTGACAACGCGCGGCAATTCTTCAACATTTTTGACAAGGTAATTGTGCTTGGTTATCGGCGCGGTGATTCCGCAAACATCGACTTCTTGAAATGAATCCTTGCCGATGGCAGGACTGGCAACTTGCCCTGTGATACAAACAAGCGGCACTGAATCCATATTCGCCGTCGCAATGCCCGTAACCAAATTAGCCGCGCCAGGTCCGGAAGTCGCAATTACTACTCCAACTTTGCCGGTAGCCCGCGCGTAACCGTCAGCCGCGTGTACCGCGCCTTGTTCGTGTCCGGTTAAAATGTTCGGGAATTTCATTTTATAAATTTCGTCGTACAATTTCAGTACAACGCCGCCCGGGTATCCAAATACCAAATCGACGCCTTCACTCTTCAGGCTCTCCAATAACGCCTGCGCTCCATTCATCTTCAAATAGTTTCCCTCCAATTATTTTTCTGCAATTATAACAGATTCGCACAATCTTAACAAAAATTTTATTTACAGATATTCTCAAATCAATTAAAATGTGGTTAAGTACAATGATTCACAGGCGGTTTTTATGAGCAATTTTGTTGAACTCGGTAAAAAAATTTATAATCTGCAAAATCCGCGTGAGGCGCGGCGCTTTGCGGTATTTGTGGCGCGCTGTTTTTTTCATAAATCCAAAATGCAACGCCTTGAAAAATTTTTCGCGCAGGACGAAACTTTGTCTGAAATTGCGGCGAATTTTCCATTTGTCTATGAACAAGTGACGCGCGCATTTTTTTACCATAAATCGACTTTCGACAGCCGAATTAATTTAGTTGAAGAGCATATGACTTATTTAACGCGAATAATGAGCGGCGAATTTTTAACGCAAATTTACAGCGGGCAGAAAATTTTGCTGTGGAAAATGCCGATTGACGAAAATTTTGGCGAATTGCGGCTGTCGCTTTGCATTAGCGCCGGACAACGCAAGGAAGGTTTAATGTCAGTGATTTTGGAACTGTCGAATGGCACGCCTGTTTATCAGATAATGTTTTGGCTCGCGCAGGAAAATTTGATATTTCAGGGTGAAGATTTTGCAATGTGGATTGGCGCAATGCAAGGTCCAAACGTCGAAGATTCTCGCGAATTGATTAAAATTTTGACGAAAAAATGTCACGCTTACCGCACGAAAAATTTAATTTTGTACGCCGCTCAAGCCGTGGCTCGCTCATTGAATCTGCAAAAAATTTTCGCCGTCACGAATGAAGGCTATTACGCAAACAATCACATTCGCCGCGACAGGAAATTGAAAACGTCATTCAGCGATTTTTGGCAGGAATGCGGCGGCGTTGAAACCGGCGATGATAGATTTTTTAGTCTGCCCTTGATTGATCCGCGAAAAACTGTTGAGGAAATGCCGACTCATAAGCGCGCGGTTTATCGGCGGCGATTTAAATTGCTGGACGAAATTGACGCGGAGGTTGCTGAAAAAATTCAGACCTTCAAGCGAGGTGCGTAAAATGCGGATTGCGATTTTTGAAAATGTTATGACGGCTGGCGGGCACGAAGTCGATTTTAACCGAATTTTGGTTGAGGAATTTCGAGCGCTCGGTCACGAAGTTATTTTTTACGTGCCGGAAAATTTTAAATTTCAGCTGGATTATCAGACGCCGGTTGTGAAAATTCGCGGCAATTCCATTAGCTACACCAATACGCGCGGTATCCACAAAATTATCGCGACCATTAAACGCGAGATTAATCGGCAACGCTGGTACAGCCAACTTTTTTATCTGCAAAAACAATTCGACGCGCTGATTATTCCAACGGCGACTTATCGCTACCTGCGCGCGCTCAATCATAATGCGCTGAAAAAAATATCCGTGCCGCTGATTTTCATTTTGCACGGTATCAATCCGACAGAAGCGCCGAAATTTTTAAATGCGGCTGAAAAACTTTTGCCTAATAAAAATGTTAAAATGGCGGTAATTTCGCTCGCCGACGATATTTTTGGGCGCACTTTGAAAAATATTAATATGATTTATCCGCCGACGTACATTCCGCGCGATTTGACTGACGCTGAAAAAAATCCGCCGCGCAATGATATTTTGACTGTAGGATTTTTCGGGCAATATCGCCGTGAAAAAAAACTGCGCGACCTGCTTGATGTTTTTGTCAACGGAAAATACAACCGCAAAGTTCAGCTTATCGTCCAAGGCTCGACTATGCATAACGAAGACGCCGAGGATTTTGAAAAGATTATCTCGAAGTACAAGAATTTTGACGGTCTGAAATTTATGCACAAAGGATTAATTGGCGCGGATTGGCAGCGGGCGATTATGAATGTTGACGCGCTCTTGATGCCCTATTCAGCGCCGCGTTATCTTTACCATGTCAGCGCAATGCTTTTTACGGCTATTGGTTTTGGCAAGCCCGTTATCGCCGGTGATAATTTGAACCCCGAAATTTTTGCAACATACAAAATCGGTGAGACTTTCGAGAGCGGTGACCTTAACGATTTGGCGAATGTACTGGAAAATTTTATTAACAACTTTGACAACAGCTTTGAAACTTACGAGCGAAATCTGCGCGAGGCTGGGGAAGTTTTTTCGCCGAATAATTTTGCGAAACAGCTTGAAGATATAATTTTGAACAAGTGAGCTGGTGATAAAGATGAGCCGAATCAGCAAATTGGCGCGGCAGTACCGAATAAAAAATTTGGAAAATTGGACGATACGGGCGATATTGGCGGAAGCGTTTTTTCTGGCGATATTTCCAGCGCTGGCAGAAGTGGCGGTCGTGGTAGGATTAGGCGCGTGGTTTTTGCGCTCGCACGTGGACAAAAATTTTAAAATGCGCAGTTTGTCATTCGATTTGCCGATAGCAATTTTTGTAATGCTGGGCGCGGTATCAGTTTTTATGTCGCCAGCGTCGAACTCCGATTTGATTTACAATTATTGTTGGCTGATAGGAATTTTCGGGCTGACATATTTACTGGTCGGGCAAAACATACGCACGCCGGATCAAGTTCAGTTGCTGATAAGGACATTTTCTGCGGCGTCGCTAATCGTGGTGCTGGTGGGATTTTTCCAATACGTTTTTGGAATAGACATAGCGGAAATGACGTGGGTTGACGGTGAAAAATTTCCGGAATTTAGGCGGCACGTATTTTCAACGCTGGGCAGTCCAAATGTTTTAGCGGGCTATTTAAACGTGATGATTTGCTTAGCGCTGGGAATTTTATCAAAAACAGACGATTTAAAACAGAAACCATTGATTATCACGGCGATTTGCGTAATGGCGGCGTGTTTGGCGATGACGTATTCGCAGGGCGCGTTTTTGGCAATAGCGGTAGTTTTTTTAGTGTACGGGATTTTCCAAGATTGGCGAGCGCTGATATTATTTGCGGCGGTAACCGGCTTAGTCATTTATAAAGATCCGACTTTCCTCGACAGAATTTTAGCTTTGTTCACGATAACGACTGATTCGGCTGAAGTTTTGCGCGTGGGCGTCTGGGTTAGTACAATCGCAATGATAGCCGACCACCCATTTATCGGCATTGGTTACGGCGCTTATCAATTCATTTATCCGCAGTACAATTATTATTTGGAAGATCCGAGCACGATAATTCGGCACGCGCACAATTTGTATTTGAATGTTGCGGCGGAAGTTGGAATTGCGGGCGCGCTGGCTTATTTCTGGTATTTTTTTGGCACGATGTTTACTTCGCTGTCTTTAAATTCAAACGAGCGTTACAACAAAATTAAAAACATCGCCGCCAAATCCAAATTTACTGAAGAAGTTTCTAAGCTTTTTATGGAAAGTAAATTTTTGCAGGAACTGACGAAAACTAAAACCGCTTGGACTGCGCGAATGGCTGATTTATCCGAAAAAATTGTAGATTGGTTTTCCGCCAAATCCAAAGACGATACCGCCGATAAACCTAAGAAAAAATCTGAGCCGGAACTGGTCCATCACGAAGAAATGAAGTGGAGCAAAAAATCCGGCGCTAAATCCGATAAAAAATCTGACGACGACAAAATGGACATTCAAAAATTCGCCGCCGGTGACGAATTAATGTTCGACGCGCGCGAAGTTAAAAAATACAATGACAGGCAATTTATTTCTGGCGTGAAATTTGGAATAGGCTTAGCATTTTTATCAATGGCGGTAAACGGCATAAGCGATAATTTATTGTTCAACGTGCCGCTGTCGATATTGATGTGGCAGTTAGGCGCATTGAGCGCGGCGATAAGTTTGATGGAAAATTGAGGGGTTGAATATGAAAAAAATAATTCCGCAGGCAACGATTAACCGTCTGCCGCTGTACCACCGCACTTTGAAACAAGTCGCGCAGTTGGGGCAAAATATAATTTCGTCGAATGAATTGGGGCGGCTGTTGGAATTGACGCCGGAACAGATTCGTAAGGATTTAATTTTTTTTGGGCAATTCGGTATGAAAGGGCTCGGCTATTACGTTGACGAACTCGCGGCGCACATTGAGAAAATTTTGGGCTTGCAACATCATTGGCGGCTGGCGATTATCGGTATGAATGATTTAGGCAAAGCGCTCGCCAGTTATCCGGATTTTCTTGAAATGGGCTTTTACATTGGCGCGCTTTTCGACACTGATAAAAGCCTCGTCGGCACGGAATTTAACAATATGCGAATTTATAATTTTAGCAACATAAAAAACATTGCGCCGCGGAAATTGCTTGACATTGCCGTTATAACCGTCCCTGCGGAAGAGGCTCAACGCGCGGCTGATAGGGCTATTGACGCCGGACTAAAGGGCATTTGGAATTTCGCGCCGATTAAATTGGAAGTTCCTATGGGGATTTCGCTTGTCGAGGAAGATTTGACATTCGGCTTGAGTACGTTAAGTTACAGGCTCGCGCAGAGGTCGAAATAAAATGTTTGCAGGATACTCAAAATTTGCGGCGAAAATAATTGTTATATATAAATTTAGAAAGAAGGTTAATAAAGCGTGGCAAAAGTGATTGCGATAGCTAACCAGAAAGGCGGCGTCGGGAAAACTACCACGTCAATAAATTTGAGTGCGTCGTTGGCGCAAATGGAGCAGCGCGTTTTAATCGTGGACTGCGACCCGCAGGGCAACGCCACCAGCGGCTTCGGAATTAGCAGTTCGACTGTTACTCAAAATATTTATGACGTGCTGATTAACAATCTTCACCCGCGCTATACCTTGCAAATGACGAATTTTGGCGTGACGGTTTTGCCTGCGAATATTCATTTGGCGGGCGCGGAAATTGAACTTGTGCCGATGATTGCCCGCGAAACTAAACTTCGATTGGCGCTGGATAAAATCCGCAGTGATTTTGACTACATTATAATCGATTGTCCGCCGTCGCTTGGTTTATTGACGCTTAACGGGCTTGCCGCCGCCGACGCCGTTATTATTCCTATGCAATGTGAATTTTATTCGCTCGAAGGCGTCACTCAACTTTTGAATACTGTTGAAATTGTGCGCGGCAGTATAAATCCGTTGCTCTTCATTGAAGGCGTTGTTATGACGATGTACGACGGCAGGACGAAACATCACAAGCAGGTTATTGAAGAAGTGCGCGAAGTTCTCGGCTATCTGGTTTACGATACGATTATTCCGCGTCAAGTCAAACTTTCTGAGGCGGCGAGTTACGGTACGCCGATTATTGCTTATGATAAAAATTCGCGCAGTGCTAAGGCTTATTTAAATTTGGCGAAGGAGGTCATTGAACGTGGCAAATAGACGCGGAACTTTAGGGCGTGGACTCGGCGCACTTTTGGGAAACCAGGCGCTGACTTTCATTAACAATCAAAATAAAGACGTCGTTGAAGAAATTTTTATCAGCAACATTCGCCCAAATCGCCATCAATCGCGCAGAAATTTTGAGCCCGAAGCTATGAAAGACCTTGCCGAATCAATCAGATCTTATGGCGTCCTTCAGCCAATTCTCGTGCGGAAAATCAATGAGCGCGAATACGAAATTATTGCAGGCGAGCGACGCGTTAATGCGGCTAAAAATATCGGCTTAGAAACAATACCGGCGATTGTCCGCGAATACACCGACGCGCAAATGCGGGAAATTTCGCTGATTGAAAACTTACAGCGCGAAGATTTGAGCGTTTTGGAAGAGGCGCAGGCGTACGATAGCTTGATTAAAGAATTTGGCTACACGCAAGAAACGCTCGCTACGAAAATTGGGCGCAGTCGTTCACATATCACAAATTTATTGCGGCTGTTGAAACTTGCGCCGAAAGTTCGCGATTGGGTATCCAAGGGCAAAATTTCAATGGGACAGGCGCGCCCGCTCTTAGCAATCGAAGATGAAGATATGCAAATTAACGTTGCGGAAATGGTGATAAGCGAAGATTTATCCGTGCGAAAAGTCGAGGCGTTTATCAAGGAACTGAAAAATTCTGGCTTGATACCGGACGACAAACCGGCGGTAAAACCTGCGCGAGCCTATGCAATAATGCCGTCGAAACGAACAACGCCGCGTCCCGCTGAATCTCCATACGCCGCGCGATTTAGGGAAGCCGAGCGTAAACTCAGCGGATTAATCGGCGCGCCTATCAGAATTGTTGAGGACGGCGATTTTCATCAGATTCAAATCACTTTCACGGACGAAGGCGAATTTTTAAAAATTTTAATGAACATGGAGCGCGCCTTCACAAATTCCGCTGCAAATTCAAATGTGACGGACGGCGTACGAAACAGCACTGATGCCGCGCGGGAAGCAAAAATTTCCGCGCTTAGAAAATTTTCAACTGAAGGAGTTCTAAACTAAATGGACGACCTTAACGTCACTCTTGCAAATAATTTGAGTGTTATTTTTATTTTTTCGGGAATTATTTTTTTGATAATGTTTGGACTTGTAATAAAATTGAATATGGATTTAACGCGAATGCACGAGCGCTATCGAAGAATGACGGCGGGCGCTGAAGATGCCGATATACCGCGGATTTTGCTTGAGCACGCGAATAATATTAACGCCGCGCTGGAGGAAAGCCAAAAAGCCAGTTCAAATCTCAGCCGGATTAATGACATTTTGAAACGTTCAATTACGCGCGTTGCTGTCATTCGCTACAATGCTTTTCACGACGATACAGCCGATTTGAGCTACAGCATTGCCTTGCTTGACGAAGAAAATTCAGGTGTTATAATTTCTTCGCTGAACGGGCGCGAATTTACCCGCAGTTACGTTAAGCCGCTCGTCAAAGGCGAATCGCCCAAATACAAACTTACCAAAGAGGAACTGCAGGCTATTCAAGAGGCGGCAATTCCGCCGGAAGACCGCAAAGACGATTCATTTGTCGGCGATTAACAGCAGGAGGCTTTTTTTAATTGGAAGACGAAAAAAATTTGTTACCCGACCCCGAAAAAAAAGATTACGTTATAACCGTGAATGGCGGCGGCAAGAGCCGTGAAATTCGGCTGTCTTCGTCTATGTTTAATTTTGGTATTATGTCGCTGATTATCGGCGTCTTTATTTTTATTGGCACGTGCGCCTATTCAGTTTTCAGTTACCTGCACTATCAGCAAAATCTTGAGGCGGTAAGTGAGGCTCGTCGCGCAGGCGAAATGCAACAGGAGCAACTTTTGAGCATTTCTAAAAAGGCAACTACGCTTAGTGAGACTTTGCAAAATCTCGCGCAGCAGGAAGAGGAATTGCGTATTCAAGCCGGTCTCGATAAACCTGCAAAGCCGGACGAAGTTCCCGAAGATGAACCGATTAATCTTGATGATTTTCCTGTACCAGCGCCGCAAAGTGAATGGACGCCGCCCGCGCCGGTTGAAACGCCTGTAACAGTCCCTGAGACGCAGCCAGAGCCCCGTAGTGAATGGATACCGCCTGCAAGTCCTTCACCAGCCGCTGAAACGCAGCCAGCGCCTCGTAGCGCGTGGATACCGCCCGCTCCAATAGAAAATCCTTCACCGACCGTTGAAACGCAACCAGCGCCTCGCAGTGAATGGATACCACCTGCGCCGATTGAAAATAAATCTGAATGGATACCGCCGGAAAATTTTGGGCAAGGCGGTCCGGTTAGCGAATTGAAAATCGATGAAGTGTCTGAAGAATTGACTATGATTGAGAAACGCCTGTTCGTGCGAATGGACAGCTTAAATGAATTTCAAGACGCGCTGAAAATGCAACGCGAACAACTTGCCTATGTGGCGGCTGTTCCGGTGTTTAATCCCGAAATGATTGTAATTGACGGCGGCGTTATGACGTTCGATGTTAATCAATTTAACGGCGCGCCTTCCGCTAATCCGAATATGCCTTCGATTTGGCCTACAAATGGCGTGGTATCTTCGCCGTACGGTTTACGCTGGGGCGGTACTGACTTTCACCCTGGCATTGACATTGCTAACGATATGGGGACACCGATTGTTGCGACGGCTGATGGCGTTGTCGAATACGCGGGCTGGAACAGCGGCGGCTATGGCAATATGGTTGATATTAATCACGGCAACGGAATCATGACGCGGTATGGTCACGCTTCGCAGGTTGTAGTTTCTGCCGGTCAATATGTGCGGCGCGGTCAGCTTATCGCCTATATGGGCAGCACTGGTTTCAGTACCGGTCCGCACGTTCATTACGAAGTTCATGTTAATGGGCAGCGCGTTAATCCGATTAGTTATCTGTAATGGGAGGTTACTATGAAAAAATTTGTTGAGCTTATTCAGCGCCTTCATAAGGAGCGCTATTCTGTTGTCATTGATAAAATTGTTGCAGAAAAAATTCCTGTGGCGTTTTTGTCTGTTAATTCTCTTCAATATGCTATCAACGTTGCTAATAATTTGCGCGAGCAGAATGTAAATGTTACAAATGTTATTACAATTTTACCCCCCCCCTATACAGATTTAGTATCAGACTTTAAAATAATTCATATCGATGAAATTTCAAAACTTTATCCGCGCCCCGAATATATTTTTACGATTGATATAAACAGCGCCAGACTCGCGGCTAAAAAAATTCCAGATAGTAAAATTCTCAGTATCTTGTACGTTAAGACAGATTTTATTTACGAGACTTTTATGGAACATTTAACGGATTTACAGGAAGTTTACGAATCGTTGATTGATGAAACTTCGCGCAGGACTTTTTGTTGCTACTGGTTTGATATTATTGCTAACAGATTTAGCGATTATGTTTTTGCGAATACGACGCATTATTTTGTCGAAGGATTTTTCCCGAAGGATGGCGGAATTGTCATTGACTGCGGCGCTTGTGATGGATTTACCGCTACGAAATTTGCGGGGCTTGGCTATAAAGTTTATGGCTTCGAGATGGATAAAATCAATTTTGAAATTGCGAAAAAGTTAGCGGCGGAAAAGGGCTTTATCGTTGAAAATTTTGGGCTCGGCTCATATACTCACGAAATGAAGTACACCCACGTTGAAGGAAATATCGGCGCTAGCAAATTAAATTCCGACGGCACTGAAACCGCACGAATTATCACGCTTGATTCTTATATAAGCGAAAAGAGGCTTCCGAGCGTAGATTTTATTAAGATGGATGTTGAGGGCGCTGAATTGGATGTTTTGCGCGGTGCGGCTGATACCATTGCACGCTTCAAGCCGATTCTTGCGTTGAGCGCTTATCATAAATTTGACGATCTTTGGACGCTCATGAATTTTGTTAAATCTGTGCGCTCCGATTATGAATTTGCGCTACGTCAATATGGCGAAACCGAGCGAGATTTGTCCTTTATCAACAAGAATACGCTCGAGGCTCTATACAATTTAGGGCTGGAACCGGATACCAGAGGACCAAGTGAAATTGTTTTGTTTGCTCGATAAATTTTAAAATGTTAGGATGATGTGTATGGCGACAAAGATTTTATTTATAAGCCAAGGTTTTTCATTTATGGGAAATTCCATACAAAAAAATCTTGAGAAGGCGGGCTATGAAACCGTGCGAATTGACCCGCTTGTTGAGGCACTTTCCGAGCAAAAAGACATTGGCAATATCATTGTTTTTTACCTCGGCAAATTTATTGAAGATATGCCTAAATTTCTGGCGTATCTGAAGGACGTTTGCTTTGAGGAAGAAAAAGTTTTGATACTGATTGGCAATGCGGACGAATTGGAAATTGTGAAAAACGCCGTGATTGAAACTACGGTTGCCGCAAGTTTTGAGCGCCCTGTCGATTTAAAAAAATTAGTCGAGAAAGTTGACAAACTCGCGCAGTCCGTCGATAAACGCGAAACGCGGCAAAATATTTTGCTGGTTGACGACGATACAACTTTTTTGAAAATGATGAAGGGCTGGCTCGAAAAATATTACCGCACGACGATTGTAACGAGCGGAACGCAGGCTTTGATGTATCTTGCGGATAATCGCCCAGATTTGATTTTGCTGGATTATGAAATGCCGGTTACAAGCGGTCCACAAGTTTTGGAAATGATTCGTAGCGAAACGAAAGTTGATCAAGTGCCGGTAATGTTTTTGACTGGCAAGAGCGACCGCGAGAGCATTATGAAAGTTTTGGAGCTTAAGCCGGACGGCTATTTGCTGAAAACTTTGAACCGCGAACAAATTTTAATGACGCTGAATGATTTTTTTGAAAAGCGGCGCGCGGCGGAACTCAGCAACAAATAAAATCTCGAAGGCGGTGAGGAAATGCTTTACGCGATGATTGACGTTGGCTCGAATACGATTCGGATGGCGATTTACGAAATTGAAGGCGACCGCGTCGAAATGCTCATGAAACGCAAACATTCAGTTGGGCTGGCGTCGTACGTCAAGGATAATTTTATGCAGCGGCAGGGAATTGACAAGGTTGTTGAAATTATTAACGAATACCGGAATTTTTTGGACGAAATTGGAATAAATCGCGTGACGGCATTCACCACCGCCGCGCTTAGAAATTCGGTGAATGGCAACGACGCCGTTAAGGAAATTTCTTATCGTACGCGGACGAATATTAATCTTATGAGCGGCGACGACGAAGCAACTTTTGATTTTATCGGCGCGACTCACGATTTGGTTGACGATACCGGTTTGCTGATTGACATTGGCGGCGGTTCGACTGAAATTGTTTATTTTAAAAACCGCGAGATTAAAGTTAAAGTCAGCCTGCCGATTGGCTCATTGAGTTTCCATACGCGCTACACCGGATTTCACATTTTGCCGAGCGCGTCCGAATGTGACGAAATGTATGCTGAAGCTGAGGCGACGATTAGTGCCATTGAAGAATTTCGTTATGTATCGCACGCGCAGATTTGCGGGATTGGCGGCACTTTCAAGGGCGCTATGGCGCTTTATAATTCTATGTACGGAATGCCGCGGCGGAATATGCGAATGGAAGTCAAGCGGATTCGTGACATTTTGAAACGTTTTCAGCGCGATCACGAATTGATTGTTCCGGATAAAGTTTTGTTAATGCGCACAGTTCCTGAGCGTATGCATACATTTATGCCTGGCTTGGTGATTGCTGATGTTTTGGCGAAAAGATTTGGCAGTCAGCAGATTATTTACAGCGATTCGGGCGTGCGCGAAGGTTATATTTACTCGAAAATTATTGACAGCGAGGATTTTTAAAATGGTTATGCGTCCGGTTTACATCACGCTTGAAAAATCTCCGTACTTTGAGCGAGTCGATGTCAATTTTAAATTTTATCAAGGTCATTCGGACGAGCAAAAAGTTTTGAGCATTCGGAGTTTGCACGCGGCTTTTAAAAATTTGTATCCCGATAAATCTGTGCTTGAAATTTCCACGAAAAGCGAAGATTTGCTTGGTTCCAAACTCAGCGCATTTAATTTGCCGGTGAAAATTCCCAACAGCGATAAATTTGCATTGCTTGAAAGTGCGTATCAAGGCAGCAAAGTTTTTGAAAATGGCGGACCTTTCACGGATTTATTTGAAAGACCTGCGCGATATTCTAAATCTGATGGCAGACTTCGGACGAGCGGAAAAATTATCGCATTTCAATTCGGCGAAGATAAATTTCCGCTTGAGCCGAAAAATTTTTTCTATAATTGGCTGTATATAACCGCACTTGCCGCTCAAAAAAATCTTGCCGAAGCAGTTTCAGAGTACGACGCCTTCACCGATATTGTTTTCAATCCGCAAAAATCTATCAGCACTCAGGCGATGGCGGCGGCTATTTTTGTTGGGATTAGTCGCGCAGGACTGCTTGACGCCGCGGTTAAATCTAAGGACGATTTTTTAAAAATTATTTATGGAGGGCAGTAAATTTGGATAACGACTTTATCAAGCTTATTTCGGAAATTCACGAGCAGCGCTATTCAAGAAAAATTCAAAATCTGATAAATAATAAAACGCCGTGCGGCTTTTTGTGCGGTTTTTACATTCCCGATAATCTTTCTAATGTTGTAAATTACTTAGTAAGTATCGGTGTTAATTTAAATTGCCTGTGCATTACAAGTGACATTCAAGATTTACAGGCGAGTATACCCATTATCCAGATTGAAAATCTCGAACAATCCGAATTTAAGCCGGAAGTGTTGTTCTACATTGACAATATCTTTCACGCACAATTTTCGGAGTATTGCGTGCGGCAAGGAATTAAGCGGCTGATTTTTGCAAATTACAGTACATCTGAGTATTTGTATGATTATTTCATTCAAAATTTGTCGACGATTTATTCCGTCTATAAAATGTTGGAGAATGAAGAATCCAAGCGCGTTTTCGAGGCGGCAATTAAAGGCAGATTAACTTTGAATTTGGAGGATTTTGAATACGCACCCGAACCGCAATATTTCTTGAAAGGATTCTTTCCGAAGAAAGGCGACATAGCAATTGACGGCGGCGCTTACGACGGCGCGACCGCTAGAGATTTTTCTATGCAGGGAGCAAAAGTTTATGCGTTTGAGATGAGTGCTGAAAATTATCAAAATTGTCTTGAGCGCGCTAAAAAGTACCATTTCACTATAGAAAATTTTGGACTAAGTAATTCAGAAGGCGAATCATTTTACATTGAAAGTGGCGCTGGCAGTCGAAAGGGCGGCAATACCGGACCGGTGGCAAAATTTATTGATTTGGATACATACGTCGAGCGAAAAAATTTGCCACGCGTTGATTATATTAAACTTGACATTGAGGGTGCAGAGCTTGATATGCTTCACGGCGCAACTAAAACTATTTCGCGTTGGAAACCTAAAATGGCTATCAGTGCCTATCACAAACCCGAAGATTTATGGACGCTCGCCACTTATGTTAAATCCATTCGTCCGGATTATAAATTTCAATTCAGACATTACCGCACGGATTGTACAAATTATGTGCTTACAGCCGCGCAAAGAGATATTCTGAAGAAACTAAATTTAAGTTGTCTTATTCCTTGTATTGGGGAAATGGTTTTGTATTGTAAATAATCTTTTGAGGAGTGATTTTATGTCAACCCCGCACAATTCGGCAGAAATCGGCGAAATAGCCGAGCGCGTATTATTGCCAGGCGACCCCGTTCGCGCTAAAGTTATCGCCAAAAATTTTCTCGACGACGTGAAACAGTACAATGAAATTCGCAACATTTACGGCTTCACTGGCAAATATAAAAATGTTCCCGTGTCGATTCAAGCGACCGGTATGGGCATTCCGTCATTTTCAATTTACGTCCACGAACTGATTCACGTTTACGGCGCAAAAAAATTGATACGCATTGGAACTTGCGGCGGTATGCACCAAGATTTAAATCTGCGCGAAGTTTTAATTGCTCAAGGCGCGTCAACTGATTCGTCGATTGTTGAGCGTGAATTTGGCGGCGCGATTAATTTTTCATTGCTGGCGAATTTTGAACTTTTGAGCAAAGCTGTTGATAACGCAAAAAAATTGAACGTCCCCGTAAAAGTTGGGAACGTCATTTGCACTGACAGATTTTATAATGACTACGGCGCGGAAAATGGCACGTACAGTTCGGGCGGTTTGACGCTCAATGAAAAAATGATTCAGCACGGGATTTTGGCAGTCGAAATGGAATCAGCCGCGCTGTATTTATTAGCCGCCGCCGCGAATGTGCAAGCGCTGGCGATTTTCACTGTTAGCGATCACGTCGTCAAGAAAGAATACACCACGCCCGAAGAGCGCGAAACCGATTTTAACGATATGGTAAAAATAGCGTTGGAAACTGTGATTGACAAATGAGCAAGCTGAAAAAAACTAACGCCGCCCGCATTTTGGACAAGTTCGGCATTGCTTACGAAATTAAAACTTACGAAGTGGACGAAAACGATTTGTCGGCGGTACATGTGGCTGAAACTGCTGGATTAGATATTTCCACAGTTTTTAAAACATTGGTGACGCGCGGCGATAAAACCGGCGTGATTATGGCTGTTATCAACGGAAACGATGAAATTAATCTTAAGCATTTGGCGAAGGCGAGCGGCAATAAATCAGTCGAGATGATTGCACTGAAGGAACTTTTGCCGTTGACTGGCTACGTTCGCGGCGGCTGTTCTCCGTTGGGCGCTAAGAAGGATTATCCGGTTTACATTGACAGCCACGCGCTGAATCACGAAAAAATATCTATAAGCGCTGGAATGCGCGGTATGCAGCTGGTACTTTCGCCGAACGATTTAGTCAAAGCTACTAATGCTACCGTAGCTGACCTAGTTTAATTAAGGGGATAGTGGAAAGGGAAAAAGGGGCTAGTGATTTTCACACTAACCCCTAGCTCCTAAACCCTAACCCCTATTTTATTTCGCTGATTAAAAATTTCGTACATTAAAATCGCGCCAGCAACCGACGCATTAAGCGAATTTATTTTTCCGACCATAGGAATTTTAACAAGCAAATCGCAATTTTCCCGCGTCAAACGCCGCATACCTTTACCCTCATTGCCGATAACCAAAACAATCCCACCGGTTAAATCTGCATCGGTAAAATTTTTTTCGCCGCTCATATCGCCACCAACAATTTTCAAATCCGATTCGCGCAGAATTTTTAAAGTTTGAGCAACATTGGTAACCTGCGCGACTTTCACATATTCCATAGCTCCGGCTGAAGTTTTCGCTACGGTGGAATTTAATTGCACTGCGCGACGCTTTGGGATAATAACGCCGTGAACTCCAACAGCGTCAGCCGTCCTAAGTATCGCACCGAAATTGTGCGGATCTTCCAATTCGTCAAGCAAAATAATAAATGGCGGTTCGTTTTTCGACGCGGCAAATTCTAAAATTTCTTCCACGGAAAAATAATTAATTGCGGCAACCTGCGCGATAATTCCTTGGTGACGCGCGCCGCCTGACATTTTATCCAATTTCGATTTATCAACAAATTCAACGACAATCTTAGCCTCATTAGCCAGCGCTAAGATTTTTTTTATTGAACCGTCATTGCTGCCATTCGCCACAAAAATTTTGTTGACGCTCCGCCCCGCCTTCAAGGTTTCTGTCACAGCATTTCGCCCAATTACAAAATCTTCGTCTATCAAAAATATTCCTCCAATTAAAAGGCGCGCACGGATTTTTTGCGCCAAAAAGAAATGCCGTTAAACATTTTAGAAACTATGTTTGACGCCGAGCGAAAAACCGAGCGTATTGTAACCAGGATTATGAGTTTTCATACCGTTGGAAAAATGGCTGATATAATAACCGAGACTGACAGCATCATCGTCGCTGAAATTCCACGTGAGCCGCGGACCAGTGCGCCACAGGAAACCATAAGCACGCCCTTTCGCAGGATGAGCCTTGTTATAAAACATAAAACTGCCGGAAAAATCCCAAGCGGCATCAAGTTTGCCGGAAATATTTTGATTCCAACGAAACATCATAGCTGGACCAAATCCAACGCCTTCGCTATCAAAATGCTCGCCGCCATAACTAGGCGGATTAGTAAAGCCAACTGCGCGAGTAAAAGTTAATCCACGATAAACTTCCAGCGCTCTGTGCTCGTGAATTTTTTGAAAAAGAGTGACGTTGTAATTGTCAACACTGCGGCGTTTGCTGGCGTGGTCTTGGTGCAAATAATCTAGCTGCAATTCGTAATCGTCAACAGGTTTAGCAGAAACATTGCCGCAAATCGCAATTCCCGCAAGCAAAGTTATCGCCGCGCTCTTAAAAATTTTCATTCAAAAAATCCCTTCTTCCGTCAAAGCCAATTCGCAAATTTCCTCAAGCCTTGTGATTTTATTTGTCAAAAATAATTCGCCAAGCAAAGCCTCAAAGCCCGTGCTGGCGTGATATTCAGCAACCGTCGCAACTCTCGGCGCGTGACTTTTAGCATTTCTGCCGCGTTTGAAAATGGCGCGTTCGTCGTCCGTCAAATGCGGCTCAATTTTTTTGTAAGCTTCCGCCTGCGCGACCGCCGATACAATTTCCGCGCTCATTTCGTGCAATTTGTCAATTTTGTGTGTGAACTGTAAAAGCCGCGTCCGCACGTACAAATGAAAATACGCGTCGCCCACATACGCCAAAACCAGCGGCGATAATTCCCGCGTGTCTACGCTTGCTTCCATTTCACGCCCTGCGGTGTATCTTCCAAAATTATTCCGGCAGATTTCAAATCGTCACGAATTTTATCAGCAACCGCCCAATTTTTATTTTGGCGCGCGTCCTGCCGAATCGAAATTATTATCGCCATCAATCTTTCAACCAAATCAGAATCAGCCGTGCCTTCTTCGATATTTTCAAAAATGCCGATAACTTCAGCCATAGTCAAGAAAATTTCCCGCACACGCATAATTATAAAAGCGTCAGCACCACGCGGCGAAATTTTCCCGCTGATATAATCGCTGTAATAACTGTTGATGTCGCGCGCCAGTTCAAACATATAGCTAATCGCCAGCGCCGTGTTAAAATCATCGCTCATTGCGTCGTCGAACTCAGCCATAAGCCGCTCCGCCATTTCCACAAGCCCGCCCGCATTCGACACAGTAACCATTGAAGTTTTATCGCCGCCGTGAATAAACGTGCCGTCTTCAATTCTCAGCGCCAAATCATTTAAATTGTCGTAAGAATTTTTCAGCCGATTATAAGCAATCTGCGCTTCCTTGATTTGTTCTTCGCTGAAATCGAGCGGATTGCGATATTGCGTCTGCAACAGGAAAAATCTGACAACTTCGCCAGGATATTTTTTCAAACAATCTTCAACCATAAAAAAATTACCTTCCGATTTGCTCATTTTTTCTTTGTTAACCGTGATAAACCCGTTATGAACCCAGTACTGCGCGAAAGAATTTTCATCGCCGAGCGCGGCTTGAGATTGAGCAATTTCGTTTTCGTGGTGCGGGAAAATCAAATCAGCGCCGCCGCCGTGAAAGTCGAATTTTTCACCAAGATATTTCAACGACATAGCCGAGCATTCAATATGCCAGCCAGGACGCCCTTTGCCCCACGGACTTTCCCAAAACGGCTCATTCGGTTTAGCCGCCTTCCACAGCGCAAAATCCATCGGGTTGCGTTTCTTATCGTTAACTTCGACGCGCGCGCCCGCCTGCATTTCTTCCAAATTCCGCCTGCTCAATTTGCCGTAACTTTTATCCGCCTCGACGCTGTAAAAAACATCGCCGTTATCCAATTTGTAAGCAAAGCCTTTGTCAACGAGCCGCTGAATCATTTCAATAATATCGGGAATAGTTTCCGAAACGCGCGGGTAAATATCGGCGCGGCGAATATTCAGCGCGTCCATAACTCTGAAATAAGCGGCAATGTAACGCTGCGAAATTTCTTGCCACGTTACGCCTTCAGCATTTGCCGCATTTATAATTTTGTCGTCAATGTCAGTGAAATTTTGAATGTATCGCACTTTGTAGCCGAGCCTGCGAAAAAATCGGCGAATAACGTCCCAAGTCACAAATGGGCGCGCGTTGCCGATATGCGGCGAATTGTAGGGCGTCACGCCGCAGCAATAAATGCTGACTTCGCCGTCCTTGAGCGGCTTAAAAATTTCCTTGCTCCGGCTCATTGTATTATAAACTTGAATCATTTTTCACACTCCAATAAAATTTTTCAGCCTGTCGACGCTAATATTCAAAATCAAATCTTCATTAAAATTCAAATCGGCAAGCAATTTTTCAGCAAGAGTAAATTCACCAACGCCCGAAGGATCGTGCGCGTCCGAACTGACAATGATTGGCACGCTCAATTTTTCGCAAAGCCTAAGCATCGTTGTATAATTTTCGTAGCAATTCAAGCGCTTATCCTTTTTGACAAGCGAACTGTTATTGACTTCCAGCGCCACGTGATAATCTTTAGCGCCCTGCACAAGCCGCTCATAATCCAGCGGGTTTCTATCGTCGTCTGGGTGCGATACGAAAAAGATTTTGTCATTTTGCATACAGGATAAAACATTGTCAGTATTTTGCTCGCGCCCAACATTTTTGTAACATTGCTGGTGAACGCCCGCAATTCCATAATCCAGCTTATCAATATATTCCTGGTCGAGAGACAGCGCGCCGTTGTTCAAAACATTAATCTCGCAGCCGTGAAGAATTTCGACGCCGTAAATTTTGCGCGGAATAACCATTAAATTTTTATAGTAAAATGGATCAATCGAACCAGGAATGCCAGGCGCGTGTTCGGCAAAGCCCAAAAGTTTAATGCCGACTTCAGCCGCCGCCTGCGCCATTTCGCGAATCGTACCGTAAGCATGCCCGCTGGCTATCGTGTGCGTGTGAATATCCAAGATAAATTTTCTCATAAAAATTATTTACCTGCCTTTTTCAAATTGACTGTCGATTTGCTGTCAACCGCTATTTCCAATTCGGAAGTTCGCATTGCCTCCGAAGATATTTCCGCCTTCGCCGCCGCTAATTCAATTTCCAAATCTCGAACGCGCTCTTCCAGCCGCTGAATTTGTCTTAGCGCAACTTCAATCATTTCGCGCTCTGGGTCTGGCAAATTATCATGGCAAAGGTCAACGTCAATCTCATCGCAAATTTCCGCATTAACTTTCGGGTCGTCAACATTCAAGCCGCGTTTTTTGCAAAGGTCAAGCCACGCGCGCTTAAATTCTTCTTCGTTATGAACGCGTTGCCCGTGCAAAACAACTACTCGCCCAGGAATGCCTACAACCGTTGCATAGGGCGGGACTTCCTTCAAGACAACTGAACCCGCGCCGATTTTCGCGTGGTCGCCAACTTTGAATGAGCCCAAAACTTTCGCGCCCGTCGCCACGACAACATTATTGCCAATGGTCGGGTGACGCTTGCCCTTTTCCTTGCCAGTGCCGCCCAAAGTTACGCCTTGATACAGTGTAACATTTTTGCCAATTTCCGCCGTTTCGCCGATAACAATTCCAGTGCCGTGGTCGTGGGTGAATTTCAATACCAGTTAAAAACCTGCACAAATTTGAAACCATTCGCGCAGAAACTATCCAGCCGCGTTTAAAAAGTGCGTGCGAAATTCTGTGCATCCAAATCGCGTGCAAGCCGGAATAGCAAAAAATTACTTCGAGCGTACTTTTTGCGGCGGGGTCTCTTTCAAAGACAACGCGGATATCTTTTTTTATGCGCGAAAAAAAACTCATTGGCAGTCTACCTTTCAATGGAACAAACGGCGTAAGCGGCTATTCCTTGCTCAGCGCCCGTGAAACCAAGTCCCTCTTCAGTTTTGGCTTTGACGCTGACAAAATCTATATCAATCTGCAAAATCTCAGCCAGTCTACATCGAATATTAAAAATATGCGGCGCAAGTTTCGGTTTCTGCGCGACAATGATTGTATCGACGTTGACGATTTTATAATTTTTCTCGCGCAGGATTTTACAAGTTTCAGCGAGCAAAATTCCGCTGTCGATATTTTTAAATTTGCTATCGGTGTCTGGGAAATGCTGTCCAATATCGCCGAGAGCCGCCGCGCCGAGCAAAGCGTCAATAATCGCGTGAATCAAAACATCGGCGTCAGAATGCCCATCCAAACCAAGATTACGAGCAATTTCGACGTTGCCCAAAATTAATTTTCTATTCGGCACAAGTTTATGGACGTCGTAACCAATCCCAAAGCGCGTCATTTAATTTTCGCTCCTCAAAAAATTTTCCGCAATGGCAATATCTTCCGGCGTGGTGATTTTAATATTTTTGTAAGTGCTGGTGACAATTTTAATTTTGCCGCCGATTCGCTCAACCAAGCTGGCGTCGTCCGTGCCTAAAAATTTATCTGCCTCAGCCTGCGCGTATGCTCTCAATAAAATTTCGCGTTTGAAACCTTGCGGCGTTTGCACTTCAACTAAATCTGCGCGCTTGGGTGTCGATTTTACAAAGCCCGCCGCGTCCACGACCTTGATTGTATTTTTTTCTGGAACAGCGGCTATTGCGCCGCCAAAATTTTCTGCCGCGTCGATAACATTTTCAATAGTTTGCAAATCGATTAATGGGCGCGCCGCGTCGTGAACTAAAATTATTTCAGAATCCACCGGTACTAATTTTAATCCATTGGCGATTGAATATTGCCGCTCAGTGCCGCCCGCCGTTACCAACCACGGTTTTAAATTTGGAGTTGCCGATAAAATTTCTGTCACGGCTTCGATTTCGTTTGTCACCACGATTAATAAATCTATTCGCGCAGATTTGGAAAAAGTTTTGAGCGTGCGGATTAAAATTGATTCGCCGCTCAATTCCAGGAAAATTTTATTTGTACCCGCGCCCATTCGCCGACTTGCGCCCGCCGCCGGAAATATCGCCGTCACCATGGAAAAATCTCCCTTCGGTTGATTTTTAGGGGCAAGTGGAAAGTGAAAAGGGAATAGACACTAGCCCCTAGCCCCTCTCCACTAAATCCTAAATCAATCCCTCGTCCATAAGCCGCTTAATTCCGACAATCACGCCGAATTGATCATTGCTGGCAGTTTCATATTTGGCAATTTTTTTCAAATCTGGATGAGCATTTGCCATAGCAAAACCGTGACCTACCGCTTGAATCATTTCATAATCATTCATATAATCGCCGAACGCCGCGCATTCTTCGGGCTTAATATCCAAAATCCGCTGAATGTTGCGGACAGCCTCGCCCTTGTTAATGCCCTTGCTCATAACGTCAACCCAATAATCTGAACTCAACACAACTTGCAAATCGTCGTAAAATTGTTTGAGGTAAGGGTAAATATTTTTATCAGCGTGAGCCGTGCCGTCGAACATAGCAATTTTAATTGGCGTATCGTCAATTTCCGACCAATCGTCAACGACGGCGTTGTGTGTGTAGTATTTATTCAGCTCGGCTTGATTTTCGGGCGTGTCGTGTTCGTGGCGAATGTAAGCGTCTTTTTTGCCGCACCACACACGCAGAATATTTTTCAACGGCTCTGTAACTTTCAAAACTTCATTAACAGAATTAATATCAATCGGGCTGGAGAAAATTTCAATTTCTCTGTGCATTACCAACGTGCCATTTTCCGCCAAAAACTTTAGAAAAAGTTTTCAGCAAAGAAAAATATTGTCTGCCACTCGCCGGTGCAAAAATTACGCCGCGCTTTTTCAATTCGCTCATAGTTTCGTCGAATCCGTCCGGCAATTTGTTTTGGCTGGTTAAAAGCGTTCCGTCCATATCGGAAAAAATTATCTTAATCATATTAAAAACCTCCGATAAGTTTTTTTTATTCAGCATTTCTTTCTAGAAAGAAACGCTGGCAAAGAAAGCGCCGCTCAGATAGTCGACTTCCGGTCGACTAATTCGCGGCGGGGTTCGAGCCGCCATCCGTGGCGGCTTCTATTTGCATATTTCAAAAATCGTCGAAAATAAAGCCCGTCATTGCCAACGAACCCAAATTGCAAACGTCATTGAAAACTTGCGCGCCGTCACCATCAGCCGCACCCATACAATATACCAAAGGCAAATAATGTTCCGGCGTCGGCACTGCATAATCGGCGTTAGGAATTTTTTCGTAATGGATAACTTTTTCAGCGTCGCCAGCCTTCACCGCGTCTATCACGTATTTATTAAATTTCAAAGTCTTATCCGAACCGTGCGGATTTTCCCACTCAATTTCGCGCAGATTGTGTACAATATTGCCGCTGCCAAAAATCAAATAGCCCTCCGCTCGCAAATCCGACAACTTCACGCCAATGTCAAAAATTTCTTGCGCCGAAATATCGCCATTTACCGACATCTCAACCACCGGAATATCAGCCGCGGGGAACATATGAACAAAAACCGTCCAAATGCCGTGGTCAATGCCCCAGTCGTTGTCAATTTCAACTTGCGCGCCGAGTATCTCTTGAACGCGCGCCGCCAAGGCAGGATAACCTTTCGCAGGATAGCGCACGCGGTACAATTCTTCCGGAAATCCGAACATATCGTTGACTTGCGGCGGATTTTCCATATTTTGAATAAGTAAGCCGTGCGTGTACCAATGCGCCGATATCGCCAATATCGCCTTAGGTTTGCCGTATTTCGCCAAAAATTGTTTGCCCATTTCCGCCCAAGTCATTGAAACTTCGTCTTTTCTCAAAGCTATCATTGGGTCGCCGTGTCCGGAAAATATTACCGGCATTCTCATGAAAAAAGCTCCTTTCAGTCGCTTTTTTAGTGATCAGTGAAAAGTGGAAAGTGAATAGTGAAAATTTTTAACCGTTAATTCACATCTTGGCGAGTAAATCTATAACCTTGTCAATGCATTCTGCGCGATTAAAATTCAACATTTCGCCGGTTTTGCGAATTTTGACTTCAACGTTGCCGCTGTCCAAAGTTTTCGGGCTCACCGTCACGCGAACAGGATAGCCGATTAAATCACAATCTTTAAATTTGACGCCCGCGCGTTCCTTTCTATCGTCGAGCAAAACGTCAACGCCTGCCGCCTTCAATTCTTCATAAATTTTTTCAGCGTATTCAAGCTGAGCCGCGTCTTTCGCATTAACAGGAACTACGACCACTTCAAACGGCGCAATCGCCCGCGTCCAAATAATTCCGTCCGCATCATTATTCTGCTCAATCGCCGCCGCCATCGTACGACCTACGCCAATACCATAACAGCCCATTTCAAAATATGTTTCTTTGCCGGATTCGTCAAGGAAAGTTGCATTCAAAGCCTTGCTGTACTTATTGCCGAGCGTGAAAACTTGCCCAACTTCAATGCCGCGCGTCATTTTTAATTTAGCGCCACAATGCGGGCAAGGATCGCCTTCCTGCACCATGCGAATATCAGCAACAATAATTTTCGTCGCGTCAAAATCTCTGCGCGGATTCACGTTAATAAAATGCGCGTCAACCTCATTCGCACCGGCAACCGCATTGTACATTTCCATAACGGTCGCGTCAACAACGATAGCCGCGCCGTCCTTCAAGCCAATCGGGCTCATAAAGCCCGCACTGCCGCCAACCGCATTAATCGCCGATTCTTCAGCCATATGCAAATGCAGCGCGCCAGTCGCATTCAAAACTTTAATTTCGTTAACTTCGTGGTCGCCGCGCACAAATGCCAATATCAATTTGCCGTCGTCATCTTGGAAAGCAACCGCCTTGATAGTTTTTTCAATCGGCACGCCCAAATAATTTTTAACCAGTTCAATCGTATGAGCATTGGGCGTTGCAACTTTTTCAAGCGGTTTCATTTCCTCAACTTCAGCGCGAGTGATTTTCAATTCAGCTTTTTCGTCGCTCGCCGCAAAATCGCAACTCTCGCAGTAAGCAATATTAGATTCGCCGCTCGGCGCTAAAACTGTGAACTCGTGCGAATGCCCGCCGCCAATCGCGCCATTATCCGCTTCAACTGCGCGAAATTTCAAGCCGCAGCGTGTAAAAATATTCGTGTAAGCGTCATACATTTTTTGATAAGAAATATTCATACCGTCAACGTCTTTGTCGAACGAATACAAATCCTTCATGACAAATTCGCGGCTGCGCATAAGCCCAAAACGCGGGCGTATTTCGTCACGATATTTGTTTTGCATTTGGTACAAAAACAGCGGCAGTTGTTTATACGAACGAACTTCACCGCGAACCAGCGTTGTTATCATTTCTTCGTGCGTAGGTCCTAAGCAAAATTCGCGCCCGTGCCTGTCTTTTAAGCGCATCATTTCCGGACCGTAAACTGCCCAGCGTCCGGATTCGCGCCAAATTTCCGCCGGTTGCGTTATCGGCATCATTAATTCTTGCCCGCCCTTAGCGTCCATTTCTTCGCGAATGATTTGCATTATTTTTTTCATCGTGCATTCCGCCCGCCGCTTTGCGGATTAATCCTGCGCGAAACATTAATTTATGGCTCAACAATTCCGCCTCAGCCGGAGATTCTCTAAGCGTCGGCGCGTATAATTCACTTGCTTTCATTAATTCCATCACCTCAAAAAATTTCTTTAGCGCTGATTATATAAATTTTGCTGAATAAATGCAACTTGATAAAAAATTTGCAAACGCCGCCGATTTAATGTAAAATGTATAGACTTTTTTAGATTGGGAGCGTATTTGTAATGATGAAATTTTTACCGGTTCTCATAGCGATTTTGTTATCACTGGCGAATTTTCAAATTTTCGACAGCAATAAAAATCAGCTATCGTCCGAACCGATTGAAAATAAAAATCCGCGTAACCATTTAACGCAGGATTCGGCTAATCGGCAGGAAGTCACCGCGAAAGTTTTATCCGTCAGCGAAGCCTCTTCCAAAAATATCGACGAGCCCGAAGAAGAACCTTTCGCCCTCGACAGCGACGATAACATTAGAATTATCCGCTTAACTTGGGATGTCGTTCCGCGCGCCGTTAAGTACAAAGTTTCGTTTGAAGGGCAGGACGCCGTTTCTTACACCACCGGCATTGAAATTCAAGTTCGCAGCAATAAGCCGGAATTTAAAATTACCGCGCTGGATTTCAACAACAAAACCGTTAAGCACAACGTAAAAATTACTGAAACTGAAGATAATCCTTTTAGCCCGCGTACGACTACTGAATTTGACAAAATGAGTTCGCCGCCGGTTTATCTGGTTTATTCGTGGATACCGGCGTGGCAAGCCGACCATTACGAAATTCAACTTTTCAAAGATGGCGA
>CAJOIB010000020.1 GCA_905234705.1 uncultured Selenomonadaceae bacterium
GGCGACAATTCACGTAGAAATATTCAATCGCGGCACGAGCGAATTATTATCAGCAGGACGGGCTTTGAAGAAGGGCAAAATTTTAGGTTTCCTTGCAGACCAGGACGGCGGACCAGGCGGCGCGTTTATAAATTTTCTCGGTAAAATTGCGTCGACGCCAATGGGACCGGCTGTTTTTTCAAAAAAATTCAATTCGCCAGTTTTGCCCGCGTTTATAATTCGTCAACCGAACGGGCGGCACTTGGTTAAAATTTTTGAAGTTATGCACTTTGAAGATACCGGCGACGCAGACGGCGATTTATTCAGATTTACCGAAAAAATGACGCGGATTTTGGAGCAGGTTATTCGCGAAAATCCTACTCAATGGCTGTGGTTTCAAAAACGCTGGAATACGCCGCCCGAAATGCAGAAAACTAAACATCATACCGTGAAAAGTGAGCATTGATATGGACAGCAAGATTAAAATTTTATTCGGGATAATCGGCGCGCTCTTCGTTTACTTAATCGTCTGGGTTGTGTTGAATACGCCCGACGCGCCGCCGCCCATTGAAAAAATCGAGCCGCCGTCCATTATGGAATATGAAGGCAACACCATTGTTGAAGAAAAAAATGGCGTCAAACTTTACGAGTTAAATGCAGGCAAAATGGTTATCGACGTAGAAACTCAAAATGCAACCTTTGAAAATCTCGACGGCAAATTTTATCAGCCAAACGGCAGATTTTTTCAGCTGACAGCCAAGAAGGGCAATTACAATCACCAGAGCGGCGATATTCACGTTGAGGGCGAAGTTGTTGTTACTGACAGCGAAGGCGCGAAACTTACCGGCGGCACGCTCGATTGGATTGGTGCTGAAGAAATTCTTGTGGCGACGGGCGATGTTAAAATTTCCAAAGACGATATGCGCGCTTACGGCGACCGCGCCGAGGCTTGGAACGGCTTAAGGCATTTTAAATTGACAGGCAACGCTCGCGTTTTGCGTGGCGTCAAAGATTCGGAGGACGAATAATATGAAGTGGAAAAAATTTTTAGCGGCAACCTGCGCGACGATGTTAATAGGTTCAACGGCGTTTTCGGCGGGCAATGAAAATTCGCCTTCCGAACTCAAAGCTGAAGAAATTGATTACGATATGGACACCGAAATTGTACAGGCGAGCGGCAAAGTTAATGTCAAACATTCCGCTCAACAGCAGCGGGCTAATGATAATGTTCCGTCCGAAGTCAACGCTGATAATGTCGATTACGATATGAAAACCGGCGTTGTCACGGCTACGGGAAATGTTTTGCTGAAATACGGCGCTGACAGGGCAACCGGCTCGCGCGCTATGTACAATACCAATACGCAAGAAGCTTATCTTACCGGCAATGTCATTGTCAGTCGCGACGATTTGCGAATTACCTGCGATGTTTTGAGCAACGACGGGCGCGGTTATATGCAGGCTGACGGTAATGTTCATTGTGTGCAAACCGTTCCGCCGGACGCGAAAAATCCCCGCGGCGATACTCGAACTTTCACCGGCGATCACATTGATTATTATCCAAATGAAAAAAAGCACGTCATAATTCCTGGCGGCGGCTTATTCACCAACAACGACGGCAAATTTACCGCTGACCAAATGGAAGGCTGGATTGACGACGAATATTATATCGGTATGGGCAACGTCCACATTGTGAATCCGCCGCGCGAATTGGAAGCTGGCGGCGACCGCATTGATTATTACGCCACTGAAAACGGCAAGGCTGTTTTGACGGGCAACGCCTGGGCTAATCAGAAAAATAATACTATGCGCGGCAACCGCTTAACCGTTTATTTGACTGACGATAAAAATAATCCTGCGCCTATGACTTCGCCGAAAGTTAATCAGCCAACCACGCCGCACGAATTTTTGACTGATACGCCTTTTAAAAAATGATATGAATATCGAAGCTAGAAATTTAGTTAAGGCATTCAAAAAGCGCGTTGTTGTCAATAATGTTTCGTTGCGCGTCGAAAAGGGCGAAATTGTCGGCTTACTCGGTCCGAATGGCGCGGGCAAAACCACTTCGTTTTATATGATTGTTGGGTTGGAACATCCGGATTCCGGCGAAGTTTTTATTTCTGACGTGAATATTTCGCATTTGCCCATGTATCGTCGCGCAGAACTCGGCATAAGCTATCTTACGCAAGAGGCGTCGATTTTTCGCAAATTGACTGTTGAGCAAAATATTATGGCGATATTGGAGACTTTGAAAATTTCGCGTGAAGTGGCGAAACAGCGGCTTGAAGATTTGCTGAAGGAATTTAATATAGTGCACGTGCGGGAGCGCAAGGGAACTGAACTTTCGGGCGGCGAGCGGCGGCGCGTAGAAATTGCGCGGTGTCTGGCGTTAGAGCCGCAATTTATTTTGCTGGACGAACCTTTTGCAGGCGTCGACCCGCTGGCTGTGGCTGACATTCAAACGATTATTAAATATCTGCGCGAGCGTGGCATGGGAATTTTGATAACCGATCATAATGTTCGGGAAACACTGAATATTGTTGACCGCGCGTATATTTTGAATGAGGGCAGGATTTTACTTGAGGGCAACGCGAATGAAATTGCGGAAAGCCCCATTGCTAAAAAGTTTTATCTTGGTGATAATTTCAGACTTTGACAAATTCAAAACCGCAACGCTGGTAGGCGCTGAAATATCGACAGTTCCATAAAAAAAATACTTTTATAATCATTTGACTGAGGAGGAAATTTTATGAAGGTTAAAGTTTGTAGCGCGTTTAATGACGAAAAACTTGAGCGGAAAATTCAACAAGCCATAGATGACTGCGAAGAGCAGGGCTTGAAACTCAAAGACATTTCCTATTCGACTTCGGCAGTTTCGCCGGTTGACCATATCAAACTTGACAGCAAAACCATTGAGAATTGCTTTTTGAAATCGGCGGTTTTGATTTTCGGCTAAAAAAAATTTTCTGATAGGAGCGGCTTTTATTGCGCATCAGAATTTTAGATTTATATATTTTCCGCGAAGTGGTAATGGCGGCGATATTTGGGATTTGCGCATTTTCGGCGGTATTTATCGGTTCGGGGACTTTATTTAGAATTGCAAAATATATCACGGATTACGGCGCGTCAATATCGTCGGTGCTGAAAATTTTCGTGTACGGTTTGCCGTCGATAATAATGTGGACATTCCCGATGTCAATGTTGTTGGCGACGCTTTTAACATTTGGGCGGCTGTCAAGTTCGAGCGAAATTACAGCGATGAAATCTTGCGGAATAAGTTTCAGCAGAATCGCCGCGCCTGCAATTTTGCTTGGGCTACTCGTCAGCATTTGCGCAATTTTATTCAATGAGCACGTCGTACCTTGGGCGAATACTGCGTACAATAACGTTGTTTATTTTGAAATCCAAGGCAACACCGAATTGAAGTCGCAGGAACATATTATCGTCAAGGAAATTCAAAGCGACAAACTTCAGCGGCTGGTATACGCGCGGGAATTTAACGCGGGCAATGAAACTTTAACCGGCGTCACGATGCAGGAATTTAACGACAACGGGCAACTTACGCACGTTGAAAACGCCACTTACGCCGAATGGAAAGACGACGTTTGGATTATGCACGATGGCACAATTTACGATATTTCGGACGCTGACAGGACGCGCACAATGAGATTTTCGACGCAAATTTTACCGGTTAAAGCGAGTCCGCGGCAAATTGTCCGTGAGCAAAAACGCCCCGAAGAATTGACAATGAAAGAACTGCAAGCGCAAATTGAAATTATGAAAACGCAGTACGTCAACACGGCGAAATTGGAAACTGAACTTTATCAGCGAATAACCGTGCCAATGGCGAGTTTGATTTTCGCGCTAATCGGAGTGCCGCTTGGATTGCAGCCAACGAGAAATTCTTCGTCAATGGGGTTTGCGTTCAGCGTCATAATAATTTTTGTTTACTATTCGATAATGACATTGTCAAATGCGTTGGCGCGCGGCGGAATTGTGCCGCCGTTTTACGCTGTATGGATACCGAATGTAATTGGGCTGATTTTCGGAGCAATTTTAATCCGGCGGGCGTCACAATAATTTTTTGGGAGGAAAATATTTTGAGGTTTAGCGATATGATGAATTTGAAAAAGTTTCATTTCATAGGAATAGGCGGCGCGGGAATGAGCGCCCTTGCTAAGATTTTGATTGAGTCCGGCTACGAAATTACCGGCTCTGATTGTGCTGATTCTGCAACCGTTGAGATGTTAAAAAATCTCGGCGCGAAAATTTTTATTGGGCACGACGGCGCGAATGTTGGCGACGCCGAAGCGATTGTTTGTTCCTCGGCGATTCGCAATGACAATCCCGAAATTCTCAAGGCGGCTGAATTGAAAATTCCTAAACTGCACCGCTCCGATATTAACGCTATGCTTTTAAATTCCAAAAAAGGTATCGCGGTGGCGGGCGCGCACGGCAAAACTACAACCACTTCAATGATTGGCTTTGTGCTGTACAATGCGGGCGTCGACCCTACGGTAATTATCGGCGGCGAATCGGTTGATTTAGGCACTGGCGCGATTTTGGGCAAGGGCGAATATCTTGTTTCGGAAGCTGACGAGAGCGACGGCTCATTTATCAAACTCAAGCCCGCGGTTGCCGTTGTCACGAACATTGAAGACGATCACCTTGATTATTACGGCACGGTTGCCAGGATTCGCGAGGCGTTCAGAATTTTTATTGAGAATGTCAATCCGGAGAGCGGCGTTGCGGTGCTTTGTTTTGACAATGAAAATCTGCGCGAATTGGCGGGCGAAATTGACAGAAAAATTATTTCCTACGCGATTGATAACGACGCGAATTTTACGGCTAAAAATATTCGGTCGAGCGTTGAAGGCACGAGTTTTGAAGTTTTCAAGGACAATAAAAATTTGGGCAGGATACAGCTTGCGATACACGGGCGGCACAATGTTTTAAATGCGCTGGCGACGATTGCGACGGCTATGCATATCGGCGTAGATTTTGCGAAAATTGCTGACGGCTTGAGCAAATTTCACGGCGCTAAACGGCGTTTTCAAACTAAAGGCAACGTTAGAAATATTTGGATTGTCGATGATTATGGACATCACCCGACGGAAATTGCGGCAACTTTGAAGGCGGCGCGTGAAACTAATCCGCGCAGAATTATTTGTGTATTTCAGCCGCACAGGTATACTCGCACTCAACTTTTACTCAGCGAATTTGGCGGCGCGTTTGCCGGTGCTGATTTGCTTGTGCTGACGGATATTTATTCTGCCGGTGAAGATAAGATTGCAGGCGTCAGCGGCGAATCGATTTTGGAGCAAGTTTTAGCCGTGACGAATCAAGCGGTTTCGTACATTCCCGACCGCGAAAAAATTGCTGAATATCTGATTGAAAATGTGACGGCGGGCGATTTGGTTATAACAATGGGCGCGGGCGATATTTATAAAACTGCCGACGAACTCATGGAACTTTTAAAAAAACAGCGGCAGAATTGTAAAATCGTCGTGGTAATGGGCGGCACTTCCACAGAGGCTGAAGTTTCGCGCAGAACCGGCAAAGCGATTTTGGACGCGCTCCTTTCAAAAAATTACAACGCCGAGCCGCTTGAATTGAATCCGCAAACTTTCGCGGCTGATATTAAAGCGTCGAATTGCGGGATTGTTTTTAATGCGGTTCACGGGCTTTACGGCGAAGACGGGCAACTTCAAGGGACGCTGGATATGTTGAAAATTCCCTACACCGGCTCGAATGTGCTTGCCGCGGCGCTGACTATGGATAAGACTATGACTAAGCGCGTTTTGACTTCAGCCGGAATTACCACGCCGAAATTTGCGGTGTATCGCGCAGTTGACAAAAATAAAAATCTTGCTGCGGTTATCGAAGAAAAATTTGGTTTGCCTGTGGTTATCAAAGCGCCGTCGCAAGGTTCGAGCATAGGCGTTGAGATTGTCGAAAATGCTGAAGAAATTTCCGCGGCTATTGAAAATTCGTTTAAGTACGGCGACGAGATTTTGGTTGAAGAATTTATCAACGGGCGCGAATTGACGGTAGCGGTTTTTGGCAATGAAGACAAGGCTAAGGCTTTGCCGATTATCGAAATTACCACGACGACCGGACGCTACGATTATGAAACCAAGTACAAAAAAGGCGCGTCAACTCACATTTGCCCCGCCGAACTTGACGCTGAATTGACTGAAAAAGTTCAAGCGTTGGCGATTAGCGCGTTTAAAATTTGCAAATGCGCGGGCGTGGCGCGGATTGATATGATGTTGTCGGCTGAAAATGTGCCCTATGTCATTGAAATAAATTCAGTACCAGGAATGACGGAAACTTCGCTTGTACCGGATGCGGCGCGGGCGGCGGGCATTGAATTTCCGGAGCTTTGCGAAAAAATTTTAATGCTAGCAGGTTTTTGAGTGAAATGTGACATGGGAAATGGGAAATGTAAAAAACACATATCTCATATCACATATCACTTATCACAGAAAAAAACCGGAGGTTTTTTCCATGGCTAAGATTAAAAGGCGGCGAAGCGGGCGGCGGCTTTTCAAAGGAATAATTTTTCTGGCGATATGCGGCGCAATTTTAGGTTTCCTGGTTTACGTGCCGATTTTTACATTAACGCAGGTAAAATTAATTGGCGCGGAAAGGCTGACTGTCGACGACATTTTAAAAATAGGAAACATTTATATCGGTGAGCCGCTCTTTCAGCTGGAGACGGATCAAGTTGCCGGACGCCTGTCTAAAGATTTGCGAATTGAAGACGTGACCGTGCGGCGAATTGTCCCGAGTACGCTGGAGATTAAAATCAAAGAGCGAAAGGCGCTGGCTACTATCGTTTGCGATTACGGCTATCTTGACCTTGACAAAAACGGCAAAATTATTGACAGCTACAAAAATCTGAGCAATATGACGATACCAATGATAACCGGCGCGACCGTGCAGGATAAATATATCGGCGACGACGTTGACGACGAACTTGTCAAGAAAGTATTGGGCTTTTTGGATAAATTGAACACGGATTCGCTGAATAAACTTTCGGAAGTGGCGATTATTCGCGAAGATTATATCGCGGCTTACACGGCGACCGAAAATCCCGTGCAGATTCGCATTGGCGATTTTGAGCGCCTTGACGAAAAAGTTCATTTGATAGAAAATTTTCTGCGCGATTTGGAGAAAAATCCAAATGCCGTTGAATACGCTGATTTCAGTTATACTGCGCCGTACATAAAAATTGCGAGGTAGACTTATGGAAAAACTCCGGCGAATTTTCGGCGAAGGCTGGTCAATAACTTTCGTATTCGTGATTGTGGGCTTTATTTTGTCGGTGGAATTTCGGCAGGAAGATAATCTTGACGAGCCCGATTACGCCACGACGAAAAAAATCATTACCGATTTGAAATTGAAAGCGTGCCTGTTGCCGCTCGAAGGTCAAGGCGTGGTTGTCATAATGGACGACAGCTCTCGCGCAGTCAGTATGGGCGAAAATCCTAATCTTTACGTAATTCACGACGATGATATTTTGCGCGTGATAAATGAATTGCGGGCGGCGGGCGCTGAAGCCATTTCGATTAACGGGCAAAGATTAATCGCAACCAGTGAAATTCGCTGTGCCGGTCCAACTTTATCGGTGAATAATGTCCGCTCCGCTCCGCCGTACGAAATTAGCGCGATTGGCGATAAAAAAACGCTGGAAAATTCGCTGAAAATGCGCGGCGGCGTCGAAGATACTTTAAGCGTCTGGGGCATTCAGCTGGAAATAAAAACTTCCGATGAAATTTACATTCCGCCGTACGATGGCTCATTTCACCACGTCTTTGCAAAGGTTGCTGTTAAAAAATGAAAGCGTTAATCGGGCTGACTGCTGGAATAATTTTGGGTTACCTGTCGAACATTTCAGCCGATACGAAAATTTTCACGGTAATATTAATGGCGGCGCTGGATTCGATATTGGGCGGATTCTGCGCGAAATTTGAAGCAAAATTCAATGACGCGGCGCTAATCGCGGGATTTTTATTCAACAGTTTATTCGGGCTGGCGCTGGTTTTCATTGGCAATATTTTTGAATTGGAATTATATTACATAGCATTATTCGTTTTGGGACTGCGCATTTTCAAAAATCTCTCGGCGATTAAAGAGCGTTTGCTGAAAAATTACTGTGATTGAAGTTTTTTTTAGTTGCTATAGCAAAAATTATTTTTTTATAGTAGAATGTTGCGGGAACGCTTTTTTAAATTTGTTAAAAATCTCGAAAATAAACAATGATGTGGGGGAAAGAAATGTGTTTGAACCAGATGTAAATGAATTGGATCAGATGGCGAAAATCAAGGTAATTGGGGTGGGCGGCGGCGGCTCAAACGCCGTTAACAGAATGATTTCGCTTGGTTTGGACGGCGTGGAATTTATTGCTGTTAATACTGACGCTCAAGCCCTGTTAAATTCGATAGCGCCTAAACGTATGAGAATTGGCGAAAAGCTGACTAAGGGACTTGGCGCAGGAGCACGCCCCGAAGTTGGCGAAAAAGCCGCGCAGGAAAGCCGCGACGATATTCAAAAAGCGCTGGATGGCTCAGATATGGTTTTCATAACGGCGGGAATGGGCGGCGGCACTGGAACTGGCGCTGCGCCGGTTATTGCGTCAATCGCTCGTGAAGTTGGCGCGCTTACCGTTGGCGTCGTTACTCGCCCGTTTACCTTTGAAGGTCCGCGCCGCAAAAAAAATGCTGATATTGGCATTGAAAATCTTAAGCGCAACGTCGATACGATTATCACCATTCCGAATGACAGACTGCTTGCCGTCGTCGATAAAAAAATGCCCGTCACTAAGGCGTTTAGTATTGCTGATGATATTTTGCGTCAAAGCGTGCAAGGTATTTCGTATTTAATTACGATGCCTGGCTTGGTTAATTTGGATTTTGCGGACGTGAAAACGATTATGAGCAATTCTGGCGCGGCGCTTATCGGAATTGGCGAAGCGACCGGCGAAAAAGCCCCTGTTAGTGCGGCTAGGGCGGCGATTGATTCACCTTTGCTTGAAACGAATATTCAAGGCGCTCACAGCGTTTTGATTAACATTATGGGCTCGAATGAGGCTTTGACTATGCTTGAAGTCAATGAAGCGTCGACAACTATTCAAGAAGCGGCGGATTCTGAGGCTGAAATTATGTGGGGTATGTCCATTGACGAAAGTTTAGGCGATAAAGTGCGCGTTACGATTATTGCCACGCGTTTTCAAGGTGAAGCTGAAATTGTCAGACCTGCGCCTTTCCTGTCGTCGAATCAGCATTCAACTTTCCAATCGTCATTTACGCCACCGTCGCCCATTCAGCCGCCGCCACAGCCTAAAACGCCGTTTCCAATGTTTGATTTCAACAGGAGCAAACCTTCGCCGACTCCGCCGCCCGCGCCTGTGCAGCCGGTTACTCCGCCAGTTTCTGAACCTACCAATTTGAAAAAAGGCAAGGACGGCTCAATCGACATCCCAGAGTGGATGAACCGCAGATAATTTAATACGAACAACAAAAATGGGAAGAGGTGATTTGCCGCTTCCCTAATTTTTTTGCAACTGCCTAATGAATTTTATCGAGTTTAATTCTTTGCCGATAATGCCGCGCACTTGCTGCCACAAAATTTCTTCCGCCGAATTTATTTGTTGCTGATTCAAATTTAATTCGCCGCGCCAATCGAAAGTCAACATTTTCGCAAACGCCATTCTCACATTTTCCGGATAAGCTAAATCCGTGACGGAATCGCATTTTTCGCACATAGCGCCGCCTTCCTGCAAATTAATTTTCGCGTCGCCAATAATCTCCGCGCCGCAATGCGCACATTTAAAATAACTCAGCTGAAAACCGGTAAATTCCATAAACTGACAAACGCCCGCCAGCGCCGCAATTCTCGCGTCAAAATCATTCAGCGCAGGCAAAGATTTTATCAGCAAATTATAAAGTTCCGGCTCAGGAAATTTCGGCAAAGTCATTCGATTTACAATTTCAAAAAAAATCGCCGCGTAACTCAGCCGCTCAATATCCGCCGTCAAGTTGCTGTAAAATTTCACAACATCAGCTTCGCGTATCGTCGAAACTTTCGCGCCGTGGCTAATTTCCGCGGTAATATGATTGAAAATCTGCAACGCGCCCGACATTGAACTTTTCGCGCGGCGACAACCGTAAGCATTCAATTCGAGTTTGCCAAAATCTTTCGTGTAAATCGTCACAACGCGGTTAGCATCACCAAAATCCGTCGTGCGCAAAATCACGCCTTCAATTTTTTCAGTTTCCATAATAATCCTTCACAAATGCAAATTCAGCTGTAATTTTTCTTCAAAGCCGTTGGGGTATCGATAAATTTTTTTCTTCGCGTCAAAAATCGGATTGGCGGCGTGAATAATCCTGTGATGATTCGGGCAAACAATCAGCAGATTCGCGGCGTCGTTATTCAAGCTGTTGACAAAATAATTTATGTGGTGGCACTCAGCGATTTTCAGCCCGTAATTTTCACTGAAATTTTGCCCGCAGATTTGACAGCGAAATTGATACAAATTTTTCAAGTATTCGCCGATACTGCGATTTAATTTGCGAATTTTAACCAAGCGATATTTTTCAATCAGCGCGGCTTCGGCGTCAGTCAGATTTTGCACTTCAAGAAGATTTTCAACTGTCTGTTCAGCGCCGAGATTTTGAATTTCGCCGGTAAAAATAGGCTCGAAATAAAACGTGTCCGGAAAATCCGTGGCGTACAGAATCAGATAATTTTGCTCATTGGGGGCGGCGAAAATATTTCTGATACGCGCGGCGAGCGGAGAATTTTTACTGTAAACAATCTGCCAAATGTCCTGGTGATTGGGATAATTTTTGCGATTGAAATTAATGCTCGTCAAAGTTGCCGCGTGAATTTCGCCCTCAAGAATAATTTTTATAACGCGCTTTTCGCCGTGAGTCAATGCTCCGCCGCTCAAATTTTCAGCGAGAATTTTTTTCATAGCCGCAGGAACGCTCAAGCCGCGATTTAAAACCGATGCGTCGATTGTTTTTTGCAGGATAAATTTTTCGCTCATTTTTTAGACATGCCGGCGGTTAATATAAATTGCAGTGCGTCTTCCGGCTTCATATTCAAGACAATAACATCGCGCCGCTTGACGAAAAGATTTGTGCCGCTGGTCATATTCAAACTCCACGGAATGAACACGCAAACATAATCGACACCGATTTTTTCACGAACCGCCGATGGAACATTTGTCATCAAAAATCCGAGCGTCCAATCCTGGTGATACGGCACAAGTACGACGTGTTGAAACGACGATTCGGAATTAAGCACCGCATGCGAAAATTGCTTGACGGAGCTGTAAATAAATTTAACGACCGGAATTTTATCTAAAATCCACTCAAAAAATTTGATAATCCTTTTGGCGAAATTGTTGCCGGTGATAAGCCCAACCAGCCAAATGAAAAGTATAATCGAAATAAGTCCGATACCAGGAAATTTGCACTGCAGATATTGTTCAAGAAATTTGCCGAATTTGCCTTCGGTAATGCTCAAAATCCAAATGACAACAAACGCGGTAATGGCGGGCGGCACAACGACAATCAGCCCGTTAAAAAATTGCTCGGAAATTCGACTCGCAAAAGTTTTCTTATTGTTGCTCAAAATAAATCACGCCTTAATTTTCGCCTAAGCCAAAACTTTGAATTGCGCCGACAGAATTTCGCCAATCGCGCTTGACTTTAACCCACAAATCCAGAAAAACTTTCGTGCCGAGTAACATTTCAATTTCGGGGCGCGCATTTTGCCCAACGCCTTTCAAAAGTTCGCCGCCTTTGCCAATCAAAATTCCCTTTTGCGAATCACGCTCAACATAAATTGTCGCGCGAATGTACGTCAAATCTTTTCTGCGCGAAGTAATTTCTTCAATGTCAACGGCGATAGCGTGCGGAACTTCATCTTCAGTGACGTGCAAAATTTTTTCGCGGATAATTTCAGAGATAATCAAGCGCTCGGGCTGGTCGGTAACCATATCGGCGGGATAATATTTCGGACCTTCGGGCAAAAATTTTTTCGCTTCAATCAAAAGTTCGTCAACGTTGCTGCCGTCAACCGCGCTAATCGGAACTGTCGCCGCGAAATTGTAACGCTCCGAATAAGCCGCAATTATCGGCAAAAGTTCTGCGCGATTCAGCAAATCAATTTTATTAATAACCAAAATAACCGGTTGCGTAGTAGAATTTAGCCGCTCTAAAATATATTTTTCGCCTCCGCCGAATTTTTCATTTGCATCGATAACAAAAAAAATGACGTCAACTTCCTGCAGCGTACTCTCCGCCGCCTTCAACATATATTCGCCTAGTTTGAATTTCGGTTTGTGAATACCAGGCGTATCCAAAAAAATAAATTGCGCGTCGTCCTGCGTCAAAATGCATTGAATGCGACTGCGCGTAGTTTGCGGCTTGTCTGACATAATCGCTATTTTTTGCCCGATAATTTTATTAATCAGCGTCGATTTGCCCACATTCGGACGCCCGATAACCGCGATAAATCCAGATTTCAAAGTTCAGTCCCTCCCAATTCCCAATTCAGCCATAACAAAATCCTGCTCGGTTTCCATTTCGATTCTGTCAGCCTCTTCAATGTGATCGTAGCCCAGCAAATGAAGTAGCCCGTGCACTTCCAAAAAAATAATTTCGCGCAGTAAACTATGCCCAAAATCCGCCGCTTGAATTTTCGCCCGCTCAATCGAAATGATAATATCGCCGAGCATTTCATTTTCGCCGCCGATAATTTCCGGCTCGTCACTTTCGCGAAATGCAAATGACAAAACGTCGGTCGAGCGGTCAATGCCGCGATATTTTTTATTCAGCGCGTGAATATTTTCGTCGTCCGTCAAAGTTATGCTGAGTTCCGCATTTTCGACGCCATAAATTTTGCCGATAACATCAGCCGCGCGCAAAATTTCAGCCGTGATTTTTGATTCAACCGCAACTTCAGAATTAATTATCGTGTTCATATTTTTCCCAAGCCTCAACAATTTTTGAAACAACATCGTGGCGCACAACGTCAGTCGAAGTCAATTCGCAAATTCCAATACCATTAATCGGCGCAAGAATTTTAACCGCCTCCGCTAAACCAGAATTAACGCCGCGCGGTAAATCAATTTGGCTTAAATCGCCGGTAACTGCCATTCGCGAACCAAAACCAAGCCGCGTCAAAAACATTTTCATCTGCCGCGAAGTCGTATTCTGCGCTTCGTCCAAAATTATAAAAGCGTCGCTCAATGTCCGCCCGCGCATATAGGCAAGCGGCGCAATTTCGATTATTCCGCGCGAAAAAAATTTCTGGTACATATCAAATCCCCAAATATCCTGTAGCGCGTCATACAACGGGCGCAGGTATGGGTCGACTTTCTCTTGCATATCGCCAGGCAAAAATCCGAGCCGCTCGCCCGCCTCTACCGCCGGTCGCGTCAAAATAATTTTTTTAACTTCACGCAGGCGCAAATAATACGCCGCCATCGCCACAGCCAGAAAAGTTTTGCCAGTGCCCGCCGGTCCAATGCCAAAAGTTATCACGTGATTTTTCAGCGCGTCTAGATAATTCTGTTGCCCAACGCTCTTTGCGTGAATGTGCTTGCCGTTCGCCGTGACAATCACCGTTTCGCCAAAAATTTTGTGAAGGTCTTCTGCACGATTGGATTTGATAATCTTAATCGCCGCCGTCAAATCGTTCATTGTGATAATACTGCCGTTGCGGTGCAGAATTTTAATTTCGTCGATAACTTGAGCGGCGCGTTCAACTTCCGCGTCGTCGCCGTAAAGTTCAATCGCATTTCCGCGGCTGACAATCTTGCAATTAAATTTTTCGTCCAGCACCTGTAAAAATTCGTCGCGTTCCCCCAATATTGAGCGCGTTTCCTCAAAATCCCGCAGTTCAATTCGTTTCGTTGTCAATTTGATAATCGCCGCCTTTCATCAACTCAAGTGCCAATTTCGCATTTTTCAACGCCAGTTCGCGCAGATTTTTTAACAGCGAATCGTTATGAAGATTTTGCGCGTCAAGTTTTTTCAGCGTTTCGTCGAAAATTTTATCCGCCGTCACGTCAGCCAAATTACCAATCGGATTTTCACCAATCGAATCTAAAAATCTGTCAATTTTCGGGTCGTAAGAAATGCCCAACATCGGCACGCTCATAACGCCCGCAAAAATCAGCGCGTGTAGGCGAATACTTATCAGCACGTCCATATTTCCAACCAGGCTCAAAATTTCCGCCGTGGTAAATTCGTCCTCAAGCACCACGCAAGAATTTTTCATCAGCGCAGCGGTGCTTTTCGCGGCTTTGATATCTTCGGGAAATTGCATAGGAATAAAAATAATTTTCGCACCGATTTTCTCAGCAAGTTTGTCTAACGCCTGCGCGAGTGCATTTTGACAATTTTCCCAGTCAATCCAGCGCCGAACTGACACGCCAATTAATTTGCCAGATTTAACCGAATGACGCGCCAGAATTTTTTTTCCGAAATCCAGCGCCACAGGTTTAATCGCCAAAACAGGATCTGCCGTACAAAAAATTTTCGGCTTGGTGATATTCAGCCGCCGCAATTCTTCAAGCGAACCTTTATCGCGAACAGTGATTAAATCGACGCGGTTAACGATAAAATTCATCAGCCAATGAGCCAGCGCGCCGCGAATCGGACCGATACCTTGAGCGTAAAGCATAACCTTTCGCCGAAAAATCAACGCCAGAAAAATAATTCCGAGATAATAATACAAAGAACGGCGGCTGGTGACATTTTGCAGGAGACTACCGCCGCCGCTAATCAGAAGGTCAGCCGCAAGAATTTTTTTTATAATCGCGAAAACGTCCAGCCATTTCACGGCGTCAACATTATGGCGTTTCTTCGTATATTCGGGATTCAGCGAAATTACCGTAGCGTGCAAGTCACTGGAATTTTCGCGCAGGACTTCAAGCATAGCCGCCAACATCGCCTCGTCGCCGCCATTTTTTGAGCCGTAGTAGCCGGAAATTAAAATATTCATTGCGACTTCAAAGAAACTCCTTTGCTAACGAAAATTATCGCCAAAACTAAAATTACCCCGATAAGCGCGCCTGGCAATACGCCGTCGAGCCCGCGCATAAATGACATAAAAATTGGCGTGCGCATATGCGCGAATGTTTCAACCATTGAACTTTGCCCGATTGTCGCCACGAGCGTTAGCGCAAAACATATTGATTTCGGAAATTGTTTCAAAAACGCCGCTATCGCCAGTATGAACGCCGGATGCCCTATGAAAATTTCTTTCGAGCGTGGGCGCGCGTAAAACATTTGCTCTAACATTGCGCGAATTTTTATTTCCGCGCCCGATACCGGCATTCCCGAAGTATGCCCGCTCCGCGCGATTAATACCACGAACACCGCCGCCACTAATAAAAATCCTAACAGCGCTTTGACTGTGATATTCATATTTAAAATTTCTTTGAGCTGTTCGAGCGCCGGCAAATTTTTTCGCGCCTCGTCGACAATGTTAAATCTTTGCAAAAACGCCGCCGCCACTAACACCAACGGCATTATAAATGTTAATTTTATTCCGCGGAAAATCTCAAATTCCAGGAAAAATCTCACGTCCGACAACGCGCCCGATAAATACGCCGCGCCAATCATTGACATTGCGCTTGTTATCAGCAAAGTTATCGCCGCCACTAAAATTATTTGCCACGTCGAAAGTTCGGATTCTTCCTGCGCGACGCTGTCTTTTAATTTTATGAATCTCAGCCTGTCGAGTTGCCAGATAATTGCCAGCGCCGGAAATAAATTCGCGCTCGCCAACGCCGCCACAACTCTTATCAAATTGTCATTGCCTATGAAAATCGGTATCGACGCCAAAATCGATATTGCCGCGAATAAAATTAATTGAAGCCGCTGATTTGCGTTGAGCCAATACGATACCAGCGATAAATATAAAATTCCCGCCGCAACGACGCCGATTATCACCAGCACGCGCAAAAATTTATGCGGATAATAATTTTCAAAAGTACCCGCTTTGCCGAATGTAAAACCGTCAGCCTTGAGTTTATCGGCGGTTTCCTTGACGTACTGCAAATTTGTTTCAAGCAAAGTTTTGCCGGTGTCTGGCTTTTCAAAAATCCGGAGCAGATTAATTCGGATATTGCGCTCCCTGTCAGTCGTTGACCAGCGATTAACAAGAATATCAATCGAAAGGCGCGGCTGTTCATCGCGCGGCACGGCGTAAAGGCGGGCGATTTTGTTATAACCAATGCCGTCGGCAAGTTGAGGCATCCCCAGCTGATTATAAAATTGCAACTGGCTGGTATGTTCAATCACGCCAAAAATATATCCGCGCTTATTAAATTCGGCAACCGTCACGTCGAGAATTTCACTTTTCGGAGCGCCTAAAATTTCTGGACCGTCAAAAACAATTTCTGAAATCGGGTAACCGTCGAGCCGTTCAAAAACAGATTTAACATTTTCAGCCGTGCATTGATAAAAATTTTTTGGGCGCGCCAAAATTGTAAAGCCAGCGTTTTTCGCAGCGTCAAGTTCGTCGCTGTCAAAGCCCATCGGTTCGCCCATAAACGCGCCGAATTGCGCCTTGACTTCCAAAATATTCTCGTCATTAATCGAAAAAGCGCTGATTCTGTCTTCGCCGAACCGCTGAATCAATTCCGCCTTAACTTCGTCATAACTTTTTACATCGCGTTTCATAATGTACACGCAATCGGGGCGAATGTAGCCGTTATCGACCGCTTGACGCCAAAAAATGCTATTGAGCGCGCCGCTGTGGTAATTCGTGATAATGTCGCGCCCGTAAACCGCGATAACTTTTCCTGCGCGAGTGAGTTTGTCAAAATTGGTGTCGTAAATGGCAAGCGAAGTTATACCGGCGTCTTTGAATTGCTTAAGCACGTCGGCGAAGTCAAGCCCTTCACGTTCGGCAAGATTTTTCAAGCTGTCATAATCCATCGCCATATCGACCTGCGAATTGTGAATTTCGACTGCGTGACGCTGACCGGCTATCATAAGCGCGGCGACTAATCCAATGGCTATTGCTAACATTAATATTCTATTGTAAGTAAATTTTTTCATCATTGTTTTGAAGTAACCGCAGTTACAACAACTTCACCTTCGCGCAGTTCGACAGAATCAAATTTTAAGCCAATCGGCAAATTGGAACTGTCAATAATTTTAAAATCGCTGATAAAACTATCGAGATTAACGCGGCTCAAAATCGAATTGGTATTCAGCTTGTTAATATGGAAAAAAATTTCGCCGTTGCTGACGGTGAAAATACCGGCAACTGAAACGTCAATCGTTCTGCCAAAAAATTTCACGCGGGCGGAAGCGTCAACTTCTTCGGGCGTAATTTTGACCGTGGGATTTTCAAATTGAATGTCCTTGCGCGTGATAAAATTTTTCAGTTCATCTTCGGTAACAATGCCGCGCATTTCGATTTTGTCAGCGTGTTGCAGAATTTTATTGGTACGTTCGCGCGCCGTCAAATTGCTGCTGGGGAAAAGTAATTCCGGTACATCGAGACGAATTTTTTCACCGTCGACAGTCAAATTTTTAAAAATAATATCGCCAATGCGCCCTTCATTCGCCGTGCCGTGAACTCTGTCGATTTCGCCCAATGCAATTCTGGCGTTCGGATTCGCGCTCAATGAAACCGCAACTTCCTTAGCCGCCGTCGAATTTGTGATTTGTTCAGCTACAATAGTTTCGACCGTTCGCGGCAACACGAATTGCAACAGCGCGCCCAATATCGCCAGCAAAATTACCATTAACGCTAAAAATTTTCTCATTAATAAAACTCCTTCAAACGGCAACGTTAGCCTTCATAGCCAGATACGCGCGGATAAAATTATCAATCTCGCCGTCCATAACTGCTTGAACATTGCCGGTTTCTTCGCCCGTGCGCAAATCTTTAACCATAGTGTACGGCTGAAAAACGTAAGAGCGAATTTGACTGCCCCATTCAATTTTCATGCGGTCGCCCTCAAGTTTCGCAATTTCCATTTCCTTTTTCTCAAGTTCCAGCTCAAAAAGTTTAGCACGCAACATTTTTAAACATTGCTCACGATTTTGAAGTTGAGAGCGCTCATTTTGGCATTGCACGACGATACCAGTTGGAATGTGCGTCATACGAACCGCGGACGAAGTTTTATTAATGTGCTGTCCGCCCGCGCCGCTCGCCCTGTAAGTGTCGACGCGAACATCAGCCATATTTATATCAACTTCAACGGCATCGTCAATTTCGGGCATAATATCGCACGCAGAAAACGAAGTATGACGCCGAGCATTTGAATCGAACGGCGAAATTCTTACCAGCCGGTGAATACCTTTTTCAGATTTTAAAAAACCGTAAGCATTGTGCCCCTTGATAAAAAGCGTGACAGATTTAACGCCAGCTTCATCGCCAGGCAAAATATCAGCCGTTTCGACCGTGAAACCGTGCCGTTCAGACCAACGCACGTACATTCTTAAAAGCATTTGCGTCCAATCCTGCGCCTCAGTACCACCTGCGCCCGCGTGCAATGTCAAAATCGCGTTATTGGCGTCGTACGGTTCGCTCAACAAAATTTCTAAGCGCAAATCTTCAAGACCGGCTTTAATATTCGCAATTTCGGCGGCGATATCTTCTTCCAATGAAGTATCGTCTTCTTCGAGCGCCAATTCCAATAAAGTTTGTGCGTCGTCGAATTTCGCCAGCAAATTTTTATAGGTGTCAACGCCGGATTTTATACCGTTAAGTTCTTGAGTAATTTGTTGGGCGGCGTCGGGATTGTCCCAAAAAGTCGGCTCACCCATTTTGTATTCCAACTCGGCGATTTTCTCTTCCTTGTTGGCGATGTCAAAGTGAATCCCCCATTTCGCTCA
>CAJOIB010000021.1 GCA_905234705.1 uncultured Selenomonadaceae bacterium
CGACGAATATTCCAATGAGGCAACGATTCTGTCAATGTCAGCCTGCGTATATTCGCCCTTCAGTTGCAATGAGCGCCTCAATAAAAATTTCTGTACCGCTTCTTGAAATCTGTCGTACGTGAACGGCTTTATCAGATAATCCACTATCCCCAAATGAAACGCCTCTTCAACGTGATCTGCGTCATTTGCCGCCGAAATTACTATCGCGTCTATCATTTTGCCTTGCCGCCGTAAATCCGACAGTAAATCTAAGCCCGTGTATTCTGACATATAAATATCCAGCAGTAACAGGTCTATCGAATTTGTGATTAAAAATTCAAGCGCTTCTTTGCTGTTGTAAAAGGTCGCCACGATATTTAGTTCCGGCGTCTTCAGCGCAAATTCCCGATTTATCGCCGCCACCATCAAGTCGTCTTCGACTATCACCAATTTTAACATTCGTCGTCACCTCGGTTCGTTTGAAAGATTTTATCAAAGTTGCCGCACCCTGTCTATTTTAGCAATAAAAAAAAGCAGGTCGCCCTGCTCTGAAAATTTTAATCTTTCTTGAGCGCCGTAAATCCAATCGCGCCGCAAATTCCTAACAAAATTATTCCCAAAATGAACACCGCGCCATAACCAACATTTTCAGCCAAAAATCCCCACGCCGCCATCGCTATTGCCGCCGAAACCGTCAGCCCGATTGAAATATTTGAATAGATTTGCGAATAACTTTTGCCGCCAAATACCGCCCGCACTAAAAGCGGCGTTTGCACGAATACGCCCGCGTACGCCCAGCCAAATAAAAATCCGCCGCCGATTAATATTAGCAGTTCAGATTTTGCTAAAAACATTAACGCGAGCCCGAAAATTCCTAAGCCGATTGTTGCAATTACGCCGAGTTTTATGCTTTTATCATTGATTATTCCTAAACCGACTTTGCCTGCCGCCGACGCCGCAAAACTCGCCTGTTCAAGCGAAAAATTCAGCGTTGCCGCATATTTCGGTATGAAGTGAAATACGCTCGCCGTCGCGCTCATTAAAAACGCAAACATAAATAATCCGTAAAACATCGGCATTTTCAGCACTGCGCGATATTCGTAGCCGTCGTTTTGCAATTTTCGCGCAGAAGCCGCACTTTCGCCAAATGGTTTCAAGCCCACGTCAGTCGGTTTGTTCCGCAAAAATATTCCCAAAATCGGCGAGATTATCAGCAAAATTATCAGCCCGAAAATTACGTAGGTCGTGCGCCAGCCGTAATTGGTAATGAGCCAGCCGCATATTGGATTGAAAAGCGCGCCACCTATCGACGAACCCGCCGCCGCAATTCCTATCATCAGCCCGACATTTTTTTTGAACCAACGCGGGATTATGGTCGGGAAACTTAGATACATTAAAAACGTAAACGTAACGCCCAAGATTGCGCCCGCGGCGTAAAATTGCCAGAGCGCGTCAAAATTCGACATCGCTATTAGACAAATGCCCATAACGATTGACGAGAGCGTCATCATTAGCCGCGCGCCGAAAATTTCTAAGATTTTGCCCGAAAACGACAGCATTATAGACGAAAAAATTAAATTGAACGACAACATCAGCGCCACATTGCCGATAGATTCATTGAGTTCAGCGCTGATTGGCACAAAAAAAATACCGGCGCAACTGAGCACCAGCCCGATATTAAACATAGTGACGAGCGTACAACACGCCGCGACGACGTAACCGTAATGAAACGGAAATTTTTTAATCAAAATAAATCTCCTGCACTTTACAAAAAAAATATCAATCAAGAGGCGCGCACGGACGCGCGCCCACCGCGCGCCAGTCACGTGATGTGACTGTAGCGCGGAATTTTTCTTTCTTTGCTAGGCGTTTCTTGCTTTTTTTAAAAAAGAAAGAAATGCCGTTAAAAATACTTCATACCAGTTTTTTTCCATTCGCGTTTGGAATAGAGCACCTGAAAATTTTCAATACCAGTAAGCCGCGAAAGTTCCGCAATAACAGCGTCGCATTCTTCGCGAGTTTTAGCGTGAATCATCGTGTATAAATTATAATTCCAATTCGGCGCGGTGTTGCGGTCGTAGCAATGCGAAACCGCAGGGTGAGCGCTCATAATTTTAGCAACCTCATCAAGCCTTTCAGCCGGAACTTCCCACGCACACAGGGCATTAAATTTAAAACCAATCTCACGATGCCGGAGCACTGCGCCCAATTTCCGGATTTTCTTATCGTCAACAAAATCTTGGACGCGCCGCAAAAATTCTTCTTCGCTGACGCCTGCGCGAGCCGCTAAAATTTTGTATGGCTCTTCACAAAGCGGAAATTCTTCCTGCAACGCCTTGATTATTTCTTCGTCCTGCTTAGTTAAGTTTGAATTGCACATTGACTTTGTACTTCTTATTCGATTTCAATTTGAGCATATCCTCAACGCCGCGCAGATTTTTAATTTCATTGAGAATATCGGATTCGCGCTCAGTATTTTTTGTTAAAAGCGTAAACCACAAATTATAAACGCCCTCGCGCTCGTAATTGTGCGTAGCCTCCGGATACTTATTAACCGCCTCCGCAACCGGTACAATTTCCGTCGGCTCAACTTTCAACGCAATTAACGTCCCAACATAGCCCAAATTATTTGAATTGAAAAAAGTCCCAATGCGCCGCAAATACCCCGCCGCCTTCAATTCGCGTATCCTGGAAATTACCGCGCCTTCGTCCGCGCCCAATTCCGCCGCCATTTTTGCAAACGGGCGACTGCATATCGGTATGTTCCCCTGCAAATAATTCAGCAATTTTTTGTCGAAAAGCGAAAGTTCCATCGCTAAACTCTCCTTTATGAAACGTATTCACTTTTCCAATTTTAGCAGAGATTCAGCGATTACGTCAAGTAATTCTGAAGAGCCTTCACCTGTTTTTGACGAATAGGGCAGTATCGGCAATTCCTCAATACCGAAAGATTTTTTTATGACGGCTAAATTTTTCGCGCGCTCAGTTTTGCTAAGTTTGTCAGATTTAGTCGCCACGATTAACACCGGCAAATTTTTTTGAACCAGCCACTGGAGCATTTTTAAATCCGAATCCATTGGCGGATGGCGCAAATCTACCAGCTGGCACACAAATTTTATTTCGCGGCTCGTCAATAAATATTCTTCGATGAATTTTGCCCAAACGCGGCGGCTGTCTTTGCTGACTTTCGCGTAGCCGTAGCCTGGCAAATCGACTAAGTGAAAAGTGAAAAGTGGAGAGTGGTCAGTGGATTTTAAGGTGACGCGGTAAAAGTTAATCGTCTGAGTTTTGCCTGGCGTCTGCGAAGTGTGCGCAAGATTTTTTCTGTTGGTCAAAGAATTAATCAGCGACGACTTACCAACATTCGATCTGCCGATAAAAACAATTTCCGGCAATTTTTCTTCGGGATACTGCGCGGGCTTGACGGCGGACGCGACATATTCGCTTTTAGTGATTCTGTAAATTTTATTTTCCATAGCGCGGCGATTATACCATTTTTGCGGCGGCTGTGGTACAATCTGATAAAAAATTTTGGAGGCGACGCTTTGAAAGTTTTTGAGACGAATTTTCGTGCGGTTTATAAAAAAATTTGCTTGCTGAGCGATTCTGAAGTTCTCGATAAAATAAATCTGCGCGAAATTTTTGATTATCCGCCCGAGGAAAAACTTGACGGCTATTTGACTTACGGCTATATCGACGAACAAACCGGTTTCAATTTTAAAATTCTGGCGGGCGCGCAAATCGACGGCGATAAAATCAAAGTTTTTCCCTGCACATACAAACGAGGCAAATCCATTCGTCGCGCAGAAATTGAAGACGCCGAAATTAAAATTTTGCCCGAAAATTTTTCCGCCGCCTTCCGTGATAAAATCAAGGTTCTCGACGATACCTTTGCATTCGACGCCGCTAAGGAAAATACGCGCCTCATTAAAACGATTGACAGCCTGCGTCACCCGAATTTTCCCGACGACGTGGCGGTGTATTTTCACGGTGAAAATTTCGAGCCAGAATTGGCGTGGGTGCGTTGCCTCGAAGCTAAGGAAAATTTAATTGTCGGTGAGCTTTTGCACGAGCTCAATCAAGATTTTGGCGTGCATACCGGCGATAAGATTATTTTTGGCGTGGCGGATTTTAACGGCGAAATTATTTGTGCAGCGATTAATTTTTAAGGAGTGATATTTTTTGCCAATGCGCAGTTTTTTACTAAAAGAGCAATCAATCTTCTTATCGACGAATCCAGAAAATGAGTTGCCGGAACGATATATTATCAATTCCGTGATTGGCGAGGAAGAAAACGTGATTTGCTATGAAGCTACACGGATTCGCGGCGGAATAGCCGAAACTGGCACGCTAAAAAAAATTCCCGAAACTTACATTTCAAATTATCGTCATTTGAATTTGCGGCACTGCGAAATATTGTACGGCGATTTTGCGGGCGAAACAGCAATTTTTATTTGGTTGCCGGAAATTTTTGGGCAGACTTTTGATAAATATCTGACTTACGTCCGAGAAAATCTTCAAAGCGATGCCGATAAATTTTTACACGAAATTCTGTCCTTAGTCATATCGATGATCGAGGGCATTAATGCGATTCATAACACCGGATTTGCCCATTTAGACATTAAACCCGCGAATTTTCTTGTCCCCTACGACAGCGCCCGCAAACTCATTCCGGAGAGCGTGCCTTTGCTTGAAGGGAGCGCGCCGAACATTCCCATTGAAAAAATCGACACTCGCGCAGATATTTATTCTATTGGCGCGTTGCTCTTCAATGCGCTGGTTATCAATAAAAATTTACCAGCCGATGCGTACAATAACAATCTTTATAAAAGTATCGACCAGCTGATACGCCATTCAAAATTAATCACGACCTCGGAATCTAATTCGGACGTCGAATTAATTTCCGGAATCGCCAACATTTTGAAAAAGTGCTTGACTCTCAACAAAGAGACGCGCTATGCAAACTGCGAGGAACTTTTGGCGGATTTGAAAAAAATTGAAATGCGTATTCGCCAATATTCCGCAAATCCAGATTCAACAGTCGAAGAATCCGGAATTCGTGACTCGGCTATTGTCATTGAAAAATTATTGTACGAGCATCCGCTTTATGAAACCGCCGCCGTCAATCAGCAGATTAATATTTTGGTGGTTGGCGCAGGAACTTTCGGGCAAAAGTTTATCGATATTTGCCTGCAAGTTGGACAAATGCTCGACTGCCATTTGAATATCACCGCCATATCGGAAAATTCTCAAGCGGATTCTCAACGTTATTTGCAATTTCGACCGGCTATAACTAAATTTGTAAATGTCAACGAAAACGGCGATAAACCCTACGGCGATATAAATTTCCGCGCTCTTTTGAAAGACAAGCCCGATTTGGCGTTCAGCACCTCGGACTTCAAAAAAAATCAGCAAATCATATCCGAAATTTCTGCAGAATGTACTTACGATTATATTTTTATCGCACTCGGCGAAGATAATTTAAATCGGACGGTCGCGCAGATTTTTTTGGAAATTGCCCGTGAAAAATTTAAAACTCCTTGCCCGATAGCCTATGTCAGCGAAAGTTCTGACGCGCCGCAAATTCCGAGCGCTTATCCGGTTTTTGTCAACGAAAAAATAACGCCCGCCAATATCGACCCGCAACTTGAGCAAATGGCGTTCAACACGCACATAGCCTGGGAAAATTCGCTGAATATGGATATTGAAAAAACTAAACAGGATTTCAGAAACAGCAAATATTATTATTCGTCGTCGTTAAGTTTCGCCCTGTCGATAAAGTACAAGCTTCACAGCCTTGGTATCAAATTGGGCGATAATTATTTTGAGGCGGCGAATTTATTTTTTGAGCGCGTTTTGAAAGATAAATCTAAAGACTTCGAGCGAATGATTAATTTGGAACACAGGCGCTGGGTGCTTAGCAAGGTTACCGACGGTTGGAGCGCGCCTCTTGACGAAAACGGCAATTTAAATCTTGAAAAATGCGTTAATGACGGACGCGTCGACGAAATAAATCTTACGCACCCGTGCATTCTTTTCAGTACCGAATCTTCGCCGCTAAAAAATTACACACACGCCGATTGGAACAATCCCAATATCGACCCCGCACTTGACGATTTCAATTCTACGAAAATCTTTTTAAAGCCACGCTCACCAAACTTCCAGCGGATATTCAAGAAAAAATCAATGCGCGTTTAAAATTAATTGCTACCTCATTTTCGCCCGTGTGCGAAGCCAATTTGCATAAAAATTACAAAGCCATTGACGAGACGCTGATTGAAAAAATTCCGTTTATTTTGACGTATCATTTTCATCCGACGCTTGCCATTGCATTTGAGGACGGGAAGGGCGCAATGAGGCTATCTTTGCCAATGTCGCCGCCGCTACGGTTCTTTCGCCTAAAAAAATTGTTTATCTGTACTTTTTTAATGCGGATTCTGAAACAAAATTTTTTGCCGATAAAATTTCTAACGTCGCAAATTATTTGAAGACGCGCGTCGCTCATTGCAAAATCACGCTCGCCGTTGCTATACTCAAAGATTTTTCCAAAAATGTAAATCTGGAAAAGATTCTGCAGAATTTAATTGATACGCAAAGCATAGAGGCTTATAAAATTTTTGAATGCGAAAATTCCGTTGAAGTCAAGGATAATTTTTTGAGCTACATTCAAGAATCAAAAGTTGACCTGTTTGACGGCACGACTAACTTGTTTTGCTCGGCGCTTGACAATGGCGAATTTGTCCGGCAGATTGTTGAAAATAAAATCGCATATTTTGAATTTGATTGGCGGCGCAAAATTTTTACAAAGCATATTAGCTGCGATTATTTAAAATTCGTGAGCGAAAATTCCTATTTGCGGATAAATGATATGTTCGCGCTGATTGGCGCTACGGATAACAAATTTAATTTTCCCGAGTTCCAGAATGATTACGAACAACTTTGGGCAATTTATACCGGAAAATATACCGCTGCGCCCTCATACGAAATGGCTGTCAAAAATTGGAACAGACTTTGTACCAGCCTTGAAGAATACGAAGGAAAGCGCTCGCCATTGCTCAAAATTGAAAATTTCATCAAACTCCAGGATACTTCAAAATGGTACACTTACACTTATTTTTTGCCGACATACACTTATCAGACGGTGAACAAGATTTTGGCAAAGTTCCGCGAATTTAAAATTATCAGTGCGGATTCTTCGCTCGTCCATTATGCCAGCGACAGTTGTAAAGTTGTTGTTAATTGCAGCGTGTCTTTGAAAAATCACCTAAATAAAATTTTCTCTGAGCCGCGGATTTTGCTTGATTATTATGATTTTCAAGTGGAAATGAGTGCCGCCGACCTTTTGGTGAAATACAACGATTTGAGCGTGAAGGAAATTGACCTCGGCAAGGATGGAAATTTTTCTTTGTCAGTCTTGAAGGAATTGGAACGCGGAAATTTTATAACTTCCTTGATTCAGCCCGAATACAATAATTTTAGCAATATCAGTTTTAAATATTCTTCGCCGCGAATTAAAAAGTTGCTGATTTCCGCCGGTGCAATTTTGGAAATTTATACTTTCTATCAAGTTTTGAAAACTGGATATTTCGATGACGTGGCAGTTGGCTATGAATTTTGCTGGGAAGACGCCGAAGTTAAAAACGAATTGGATTTGGTTTTGACGAAAGGCTTCCGCTCAATTTTCGTGGAATGCAAGGCTGTCGCTAAGCTGGATTTGAATTATTATCATAAACTTCACAGCATTGCCGAAAATTTTGGAATTGGCACGATTAAAATTCTTGTCGGCAACATCTATCATCAATCAAATGAAAAATTTCAAAATACCAATGACGTCAACAAATTGCAACGCCGCCGCGGCTCACAGCTCCACGTGTATACCATTTGGAAACAAGCTGACATTGAAAATATTGGTGCGAAATTGCAGGAATTTATGGAGAATGGATTGATTTAAATGTATACGCCAAAACCGCTTGACACGAACGACGTGGAAGTTCCGGCGGAGCTGATTAGCTTGCTGGAGGAAATTTCAAAAAATGTCCACGAAGTATGGGCAGCTCAGCGAATCAATGAAGGGTGGAAATACGGCGTCTTGCGCGACGATTTGAAAAAAACTACACCGTGCCTCGTGCCCTATGAAAAATTGCCCGAAACCGAAAAAGTTTACGATCGCAAAACCGCCTTGGAAACTTTGAAATTTATTTTAAAAATGGGCTACTCCATTAAAAAAGATGATAACGGCGGCGATAAAGTATGAATGCTGCAGATTGGCTGAATTACAGGCAAACCGACGATATGAGTTTGGAAAATTGGTTGCTGGCGAAAAAAATTTCCGAGCGTAAACTTCCGTACGTCTTCATTTCCTACGCTCACAAAGACGCCCATATTTTGAATCAAATCGTCGAGAAATTGACGGAAAATAACTTGCCACTTTGGTTTGACAATCGAGAACTTTTGAAAAACGCTGATAAAAATTTCAATGAACAAATCGAAGAGGGGCTTGAATTTTCGTTCTGCTTTATCGCCTTCGTGTCAGAAAATTATTGGGAAAGCCGCTATTGCCCGCACGAGCTTGAAATGGCGCTGAAAAATAGGTTTCGCGTCCCACTTGAGGAAGAGTATAAATTTCGGCGCTATCACGAACACATTTTGATTGTGGATTTGGACGGCTGGCAAGATTCGCCGCCAGATAAAATTCGGCTGTTTCGCCAAATTAACGAACCTTCGATAATAAATTACTCCGGAAATTTCGGCGACGAAAATGCCAACGTTAAAAATATCGTTGACAGCCTGCTGAAAAATTCTTTAATACAGTGGATGATTTCCGGTGATACTTGCGCAGTGCCCGAAATTCCGGATTTCTTCAAGCACTTAAAAAATTATCACGAAAATCTTATCGGCGAATCCGCTGAAATAGATCCTACGCTTTTTCCGCGCGTAAAAAATCTTAATCTCGACGAATTCGACGAAGAAAAGTTTACCGAGGCGACAGAAATTCTTCCTGCCCTTCAAAAGGGACTTGCTGCGAATATTCTTGTTTACGGCGAAGGCGGCAGCGGCAAAACTGTGGCGTTGCAACAAGCGGCAATGTATTTTGTTGAAAATCAAATTCCCGCAGTTTACGTCAGTGTCAACAGTTTAAATTTTGAAATACCCAACGCTCTCTTGAGCTATATTGAGCTGAAAGTTTGCGGCGTGGAATGGTGGAACACTTTTTGCGTTTATATGCAGGCTCAGCCCAACGGAAAAAACACCGTGATTATTTTAATCGACGGGCTTAACGAAATTCCAATAAAATATCGTCGGCAGTTCATTCAAAATTGCATAAACAAAAATCTTTATCCTAATGTCAGATTTATTTTAGCGTCGCGTTTCGATTTCAGCAGCGAATTATCCGGCAATTTCACTTTGCTTGAGGCAATTCCGCCCGATAGTGAATCTATTGATAATTATTTGGCAAGCCGTGAAATTCTTGTAAGCGCGGAAAAATTTTAGAAAATTTCTTTGCCCTTCAAATTAACGGCGAATTTCAATACCGAGCGGCGAATTATGTTCTGATGGAATATTTTTTGCCGGAAATTGCCTTTCATATGTTGAAAAACGACAGCATGGTTATTTCCGCGGACGACTTTTGGAATTTTATCGCCCGTATTATCGACAACACGCCGGATTTTGAGGAATATACAAGAAAGCGGCTGTGGCGTCGAAGGAGAATCGGCACTTTTCCGAATGATAAAGCCGGAGATATTTTGCCGACATTGGCGGAAGAAAATTTTAGACTTTTGAAAACAACTGATCCCGCTCAAAAAATAAATTGCGATTATGAATTTACTCATCAACTTTGGCGAGATTTTTTCATTGCCTGCAAAATTGTTTACGAAATGAAATATTTTAATTCTAACACCGCCCTTGAATCTGTCGCCCTATCCGAAGATATTTTGTCGTTAATTTCGGATTTGACCCGCGAAGAAACCCGCCGACCTTTTCAAAAAAATCCTGGCGACGATTGGACTTTTCCCTCAAAAACCGAGACAAGTTCATTTCCTTCCGCAGAGAAACTTTTAGATAATTGGCGCGGTAAAAGCGGCGAATCTGCCCAAAACGCCGTCTACAATTTGATAAACATTATGAAATGCGGGCGGAGCGGCAATTTATCAAACGTGGATTTTTCAAATTTGGATTTGCGGCTGTGCAGGCTGAATGGATGTAAATTTTCGGAATTCTGGCGTGATAAAATTTATCCGTCGAAATTTGATAATTCTTGGCTGAATTTAAGTTTTTTCGTGAATGAGGGGCACACGGAAAAAATTACTGCACTGTGTACGAACGGCGAAAATTTGATTTTCAGCGGCGATTCGTCCGGATTTGTTCGTTGTTTCGATTTAATTTCTGAAAAGTGGAGGTCGGATAAAAAATTTTCCGATAGCGAAGAAATTATTGATTTGGCGTGGGATAATAAAAATCGTCGTTTGGCTGTACTTTGTCCGAATCAGCTTATTTTGAGCGATACAAATAAAATTTACAAAAACAGACATCGGAACAAAAATTATCGCTACGTTCGCTTTTCCAAATTAGGTCAAATCGAAGTTTCTTTCAATACCGAGCCGCTGATTTTTTATTCTGTGGACGGCGAGCAGAGGATTTCAAATGATATGATTTACGATATACCTTCGCGCTGTGCGGTTTGGCATCCCACGAAAAAGCAATTCATTCGTAGTTATTTGTTACGATTAGTCGAAGTTGTTTACTTCAATGAAACGGAGCAACGTTGGCGACGTCATCCTGTTTTGCAAGAAAAATATTCACCTCAAGCTCCGAATGCATATATTAAATTAGAGGATTACGGCTCTGGTAAACAAGACCGCGGTACAGATTGCATTTGTTACAGTGAGGACGGCAATAAATTTCTGTTGGCGGCGGGCTTTATGTTATTTGAATTTGACAGCGCGACTTTGACTTTGATTCAACAGAAAAAATTTCCGGCAAAGATAGGTAGCTGTTGCTATGGCGGCGATAAAATTATTTTAGGCGTTAATAATTCTTTGATAATTTTGGACAGAGATTTTACGGAAATTTTATCAATGAAGGGCGCGAAAATGTTGAACACCGGATTTTATGTTCGCGACCTTGTCGGAAAATTTTATTATCTCTGTTCCGTTGGCGAAATTAAGAAAATTGATAACTTCGCGCGAGTAATTCAAATAAGAAAAATTACAATTCCCACTAAATTCCAATGGATTCGCGATACGGAAAACGGCGAATTAGAAATGCAATTTTTGCCTTCAAAAAATTTTCCCGACGGTTGCCGATTTAATTTTGAAACAAACTGCTTGCAAAATCTCGGTTGGCGTTACGAAACGATTGACCTTATGGATAAATACGCGGAAAATGACGAGACGGTTATTTATACGGTTGGCGAAAATCGCTCCGAGATAATGGTGGTGAATAAAAATCTTTCGGACGCTGAAAATAAAATTGTGAAGTCAAATTTCGCCGGTGTTTATATTTGCGGTTGTTCATTTTTAAATTTGAAGAGCGAAGGCGTGGCGGTAAATTTCGTTGAATTTTTGCGGGACAATGGAGGCAAAACGGATGATTGACAGAAATATTGACGAAATACAAGTTGGCGCGATTGTTGAAGGTACAGTCCAAAACATTACAAATTACGGTGCGTTCGTGGATTTGCCGAATGGATTTTGCGGCTTAATCCACATTAGCGAAATTAGCGATGGTTTTGTCGAAAATGTCAATGACTACTTGCAAATTGGGCAGAAAGTTCGCGTTAAAGTTTTGGGCAAGGGAATGAATGACGGCAAGATTAAAATAAATCTTTCTCTGAAACAGTCTAAAGAGACAATGAGATTTATTCCGCAAAATATTCCCGAAGACGACAGACCGCGGCGCAATATCCCTGTCTTTGAACTGACAATTCCCGAAGAAAATAATGCGCTCGAAGCTATCAAGCAAAGCCCGTTTCGATTTGTCCTGCACACAGTGATTCGCCCCATAAAAAACGAAAATCCCGTCAGAAAAGCTGAGGCGATATTAAAAGGCATAGTCGATTCGATGTCCAAGGGCTTCATAGGCTCATTTGAAATAAATCTGCTCTATTGGATAGCTCAACTCAGATTTTCGAACAAAGCAATGCTGACAAAATTGATGGAGGGCGGTTTTATTGACAGATCCAAAACTGTTAATACAAATCTCGATAAGCTAATGGACAAAAAGCTTGACCTCCTTATAAATCACGAAATGATTATGCGCGTGCGATTTCAATCTTTAGACGAAAGCGGACAAAATACTATTAGCAGAGGTATACCAATTTATATTATGAACAAGGCAGGCAATACGACGCTCAAGGAATTGGGCTTGACGGACGCAAAGTACAACGCCTTCGATATCGTGCAGGACGGAAATACTGTGAAGCGGATTCTTGCGGTCAATCAATGGCTTATTTTTATGCTGGTGCATTTTCCGGAAATTGGCGACAATTTTGAACTGGCGAATATTTTTAATCTTATGACGGACGAACATGCGAGCGCAAGATTTTTCGGAAGTGTCGTTTGCAACGGCGAAACTTTGGTTGGTGAGGCTATTCGGCGCGTTGAAGATTTTGAAAAGCACGCGCTGAAAAATTCTGTCAGCGAAAAATGCGCGCGTTTGATTCGGATGTTTGCCAAATTCAACGAAATTTACATTACGCGCAGCAAAGGTGGCAGAGATAAATTTGTAATTCCGCGCCGCCCGATTTTGATTTACATTTGTGAAGACGACGCCCACATTTCGGAAGTCCGCGAAGAAATTTTATCCGAGGTTATCAATGAAAATCCAGAACAGCAGATTTATTTCACCACGGATTTAAAAATTTTTAACGAAGACCTTGGTAGCATGGAATTTTTGAAACTTTTGACAGTGAGTCATTGAAATTATTTGTGCGAGGATTGAATTATGAAAAAAATTGCGATATTGGGTTCAACGGGCTCAATCGGCACTCAAGCGTTAGACGTGGTAAGAAACTTGCCGAATGAATTTAAAGTTGCGGTGTTGGCGGCAAATTCAAACGTGGAATTATTTTCGCGGCAGATTGAAGAATTTCAGCCGGAATTAGCGGTATTGGCTGACGAATCGGCATACAAGGTTTTGAAGGCGAAAAATTTTAGCGGAACGGAAATTGCGGGCGGCAGGCAAGCTTTTATTGACGCGGCGGGTTTTAGCGGCGTTGAGATTGTTTTAACGTCGATGAGCGGCTTTGCGGGGCTTGAGCCGACGATTAACGCCATTCAGCACAAAAAAAATATTGCGCTGGCGAATAAAGAAACGCTTGTTGTGGCGGGCGAATTGATTATCGATTTGGCTAAAAAATTTGGCGTGAAGATTTTGCCGGTGGACAGCGAGCACGGCGCTTTTTTTCAATGTTTGCAGGGCGAAGATTATAAATCCATTGCGAAATTGTTGCTGACGGCGTCGGGCGGTCCATTTCGCGGCAAGACTCGCGCAGATTTGGCAAACGCAACTGTCAATGAAGTTTTATCGCACCCGACTTGGAATATGGGCAGAAAAATTACCGTGGATTCGGCGTCGCTGGTAAACAAGGGCTTAGAAGTCATCGAGGCAAAATGGCTGTACGGCGTGGATTATTCGCAAATTCAAGTCGTAGTTCACCCGCAAAGCATAGTTCATTCAATGGTCGAATTTTGCGACGGCTCAATAATCGCGCAGTTAGCCGCGCCGGATATGCGCCTGCCGATTCAATACGCGCTGACTTTCCCAAAACGTTTACCTTCACCAATACAGAAATTGGATTTTTGGCAAATAAAAAATCTGACATTTGAACAGCCGGACACAGAAACTTTCAGCGGTTTGAAATTCGCTTACGAGGCTGGCAAAATTGGCGGCACTATGCCCTGCGTATTCAATGCGGCAAATGAAGTTGCGGTTGCGGCTTTTTTGAGCGGCAGAATTAATTTTTTACAAATCTATGACGTTATCGAAAATGCAATGAACTCTCGCGCAGTTGTCAAAAATCCGACGCTGGAAATTTTATTGGCGGAAGACGCGGCTACTCGAAAATTATCAGAAAAATTTATAGGCTAAGTGTTGCATAGCGGCGCGGCGTATGTTAATATACCGGCGTCTAGGGAAGGAGTTGCTGATTATGGATATGAGTATTGCGGCAATGTCAGTAGACTTGCATTTGGCGCAAACACAGCAGGATTTTGGAATTGCCGTAATGAAAATGGCAATGAAAACTGATTCTGAACTGGCAGAGGAAGCTTTGCAGGCGGTAGAAAATTTAGATCCGGTGCGCGGACAAAATATTGACGTGCTGGCGTAAAAAGTACTTGCATTTTGGCAAAGTTTTTGCTACATTCTGCCGGTAATTCAAAAATAGGAAGGTGTCTTCTATGACGAAAGCTGAATTAATCGTATCGGTTGCCGACGCAACCGGAATTGAGCGCAAAAAAGCTGACAAGGCTGTTAGCGCCGTGTTCGACGCCATTAAACGCGCGCTAGTTGAAGGCGACAAAGTTCAAATCATTGGTTTCGGTACTTTTGAAAATCGCGAACGCAGCGCACGCAAAGGTCGCAATCCGCGTACTGGCGAAGAAATTGACATTCCGAAATCTAAACTTCCGTCCTTCAAGGCGGGCAAAGCTCTTAAAGAAGCTGTAAAATTTTAATCTGAAATTCCCGCAGAGCCGCGCAAAAAATTCCGGCTCTGTTTTTTTATGACTATGAATAATTTAAACGATTTACAAAAAAATTTACTGGCACTGCGCGAGGATTCTTACAGAAATTTTAGCGCGCAACTTTTGCCGACGGTCGACGAAACTTTGATTATCGGCGTCACAATCCCGCAACTTCGCAAATTCGCTAAAAAATATTTCGCCGACAAAGATATTTCGCAATTTCTAAACAATTTGCCTCACAAATTCCACGAAGAAAATTTATTGCAGGCGATTTTGATTTCAAATATGCAAGATTACGCTGAATGTCTCGCCGCGGTGAAAAAATTTTTGCCGTATGTAAACGATTGGGGCGTTTGCGATACTTTCAGCCCGCAAATTTTCAAGCAACATTTGACTGAACTTGAGCCGGAAATTTTTAATTGGCTGAATTGCGACGGCGAATATTTTAATCGATTTGGCTTGTCAATGCTGATGAAATTTTACCTTGACGAAAATTTTGACGTGAAATATTTGAAATGGGCGGCTGAAATTCGGTCGGATAAATATTATGCGCAAATGATGGCGGCGTGGTATTTTGCAACGGCGCTGGCGAAACATTATGACGAAACGGTGATTTACTTGGAAGAGCGGCGGCTGCCGAAGTTTATTCACCGCAAGACGATTCGCAAGGCGCAGGATAGCTACCGCATTTCTGACGAACAGAAAAAATATTTGCGGGGGCTGAAATTTTGAAGACGGCGATAATCACGGGCGGCACTTCGGGAATTGGCTTGGCGGCGGCGAAAATTTTTCTGGCGGAGAATTATAATTGCTTGCTAGTCGGGCGTAGCACTGCGCGATTTGAGAAAATCAAAGCGGAACTTTGCGGGCGGTATGAATTTATTTCGGCGGATGTCAGCAAAGTTTTGGATTGTGAAAAAGTTGTTCGGCGCGCGGTTGAGATTTTCGGCGGCGTGAATGTTTTAGTAAATAGCGCGGGAATTTACGCAGACGGCGCGATTTCAAACGTCACTGAAGAAACTTTTGACGAAATTTTTTCAACTAATGTCAAAGGTACATTTTTTATGAGCAAGGCGGCGATTGACGAACTGATAAAAAGTCGCGGCGCGATTGTCAATGTGGCGAGTGATGCGGGCGTTCGTGGCAATTATTTTTGCGCGGCTTATTCGGCGAGCAAGGGCGCTGTTGTGGCGTTTACAAAATCTTTAGCGCTGGAGCTGGCGAATTTTCCTGTGCGGGTGAATTGCGTTGCGCCTGGCGATATTTTGACGCCGCTGACTTTGGCTCAATTAAAAAACTCCGGCGAAACTGTCGGAGATTTGGCTGAAATTTATCCTATGAAAAGAATCGGCGTGGCGGCGGAAGTTGCTTCGGCGATTTATTTTTTGGCGAGCGAAAAGGCAAGTTTCATAACCGGCGCAATTTTGAGCGTGGACGGCGGAATCACTGCGTGATTAGGGGATAGGGGCAAGGGGCTAGGGATATCACTATTCGCTTGCCCCTGCTTTATATTGTAACGTCATGGCTTCTTTCCACAAAAAAACCGCCAGAATCGCGGTTAGCGCCGTCCCTAAGCCCGCCCAAATCGCATACGCCACGCCAAGCGGCAAAAAACAGATAGCCTTTTTCCAAGAATACAACTCCTTTAATTTTTGAAAATTCGCGGCACACGATTTGAAACCAGGCAAGTTACCTCATAATTAATCGTGTGCAAATGACGCGCGGCGTCGTCAATCGAAATTTTTTCTGAACCAAATAAAATAACTTCGTCGCCGACCTTCACGCCGTCAATATCCGTCACGTCAACCATAACTTGATCCATACAAACGCGCCCCGCTATCGGCGCAAGTTGCCCGTGAATTTCGACGTGGAAATTTTTATAAGCACGAACATAACCGTCCGCGTAACCAAGCGGCAACGTGGCAATGACAGAATCTCGCGCAGCAATAAATTCGCGCCCATAACCAATCGACGTACCGGCGGGAATTTTCTTAACAAAAACAACGCGCGCCTTCAATTTCATAACCGGTTGAAGTTCAATCGTGTGCTTGACTTCCGCCGAAGGATACAGCCCGTAAGTGATAATTCCTGCGCGAACCATATTCAAATGTGCTTCCGGAATTTCCAAAATCGCGGCGCTCTCGGCAATGTGATTAATTTTCGCACCAATTTTTTTAGTAACGTCTTTAAAAATCTCCAGCTGTTTGAGCGTAAAAGTTTTATCGGCAGAATCAGCGTCCGCAAAATGGCTGAATACGCCTTCCAGTTCGACATTCGGCAACGCGGCAATTTCTTTCGCCAAATTCACCGCGTCATTCGGAAAAAGCCCAATCCTGCCCATACCGGTTTCAATTTTTAAATGGATTTTCGCCCGCGCGTCGAATTTAACCGCAGCGGCGGAAATTTTTTTTGCCATATCCAAATCCACAACCGCCGCCGTCAAATTATTTCCAACAACAGCCTCGGCGGCATCGTACGGAATCAGCCCCAAAATTAAAATCGGCAAATCGAAACCTGCGCGACGAAGTGCAAGCCCTTCTTCGACGGTGGCAACGGCTAAAAAATCAGCGCCGCATTCCACAGCGATTTTAGAAACTTCCAGCGCGCCGTGACCATAAGCATTAGCCTTGACGACGGCACAAAGTTTCGCGGTGGGTTGAATGTGGCGGCGAATCTCAGTAAGATTGTGGCGGACGGCGCTCAAATTAATTTCGGCGCAAACATCGCGGTAACTCATTTTAAAAAATCTCCTTTAGGCGGTGATAATTTGAAATTCAAAGAATTTATGAAGGCGCTCGACGGCGCGCTTAAGCACGTGTACCTTTTGAGCGGCGAAGAAACTTTTTACATTGACAAGGCGCGCGAAAAAATTTTGTCCAAATTGCAAACCACGCGCGAAAATCTGATTGTGCTCGATTGCAGTGAAAAAATTCCGCTAGCCGACGTTATCAGTACGATTGACACTGCGCCGTTTTTTATTCCCCAAAATGTTGTGCTCGTAAAAAATGCGCCGTATTTCAGCGCGGAAAGTAAAGCTGACCGGCTCGAACCGATTCTTCAGAATATGCTCGATACAAATTACGTTATCTTCGTGGCGAAATCCATTGACAAGCGCAAGAAACTTTACAAAATTATCGATAAGGTCGGCGCGATTTTGGAAGCTGAGCCGTTGCGTCCGTGGCAGATTGACGATTGGCTCAATGACAAATTGAAATCCATTGGAAAAAATATGTACACCGAGGCGCGCCGTTATTTTTCAGAGCGCGTGGCGATTCTGCCAGAAATTTCGCTGTGGTATCTCGAAAATGAGTTCGATAAAATTGCGCTGAATGTCGCGGGCAAAGAAATTACCGTTGCCGATTTGCAGAAAAATTTGCTTGAGCCGCCCGAAGTTTCCAATTTCGCCGTGACGGACGCCATCGACGCAAAGCGCCCTAAAGCCGCTGTGAAAATTCTTCGGACGCAAATTCGCGGCGATAAAACTTTTATGATCGCGCTAAGCGTGCTGATTAATCACGTGCGCAAACTGATTCGCGGCAAATATTTTTTGAAGTGCGGGATTCGCGGCGATAATTTTGCTAAAAAATTGGAAATGCACCCGTACATCGCGCAGAAATTTGAAAAAACCGTTGCGAGTTATCCGGAGAAAGTTTTGGAAAATATTTATTTGGAATTAGCCGACGCCGATTTTAATTTGAAAACCGGTCGCGCAGGTGAAGAAATTCTTGAGCGAATCGTCATCAAGCTTTGTCTTCGCTCATCTTGACTTCGCAACCAATGCAATCGCCGTATTCCCAATCCGCAATGTACGGCTCATCAACCGGCGAATGAACTTTGACTTTGTGCCAATAGCCATTTTGATAAATTTCAATCTCCTGTCCGGCGCGCAATTTGGAAAAAACCACTTCGCCGTCTTTGAAATGCCGAACCGTTATATTATTTTCGTGCAAAATTAAAATGCCTTCATACATTTTATCAACTCCTATTTCATTAAATTTTCAATGGCAGGGCGAAATGTTTTGTAAGCCAAAATCCACACCGGCAACAATGACACGCCGAAAAATAATAAAAAATTGAAAAGCAACGCGGCTAAGGATTTTTTGAAAATGGAATACAGCGCCAAAATTCCGCACAAACCCCATACTGCTACCTGCCACATTTCCGCGCCAAATCCGCCCTCAACTGTCGCGTAAATCAATATCGACGTCAGGAACAGCATAATCGTTGAAATTCCCGCAACCCATTTAGTTTTGGTTTGCATATGGAAAAATCCGTTGCCTTTTTCGTCTTTAATTTCTTCCAACGAAAGGCGCGTTTCGTCGGAATTTTTATCAGTTTTAATTTCTTCGTCTGCCAAAATAATCAGCCCCTTTTGAATCATTGTACTACCTGCGCGCTGAATTTGTCTACGAAAATTTTTGATATTGACAGCGGCAGCGATTTTTTTTATAACATACAAAATTTATTGGGAGCGTTAATAAATGGCGAAAAAAATTGCGGCAGTGATGCTAATAATTTTGCTGGCGGGCGGCGCGTATTTTTATTTAGAGCAGGAAAAATCTCAAGCGGCGCAGGCGGGCGAATTGAGATTATCGGGCAATGTGGACGTGCGGGAAGTAACTTTAGCATTTCGGCAGAGCGACAGAATTTCAGAAATATTTGTTGAGGAAGGCGACGCGGTAACAGTCGGGCAAATTTTAGCGCGGCTGGACAATCGCGAGTTGAAATTGGCGATAAACAAAATCCAATCGCAAATTCAAACTCAAGAAGCGGTTTTACTCAAA
>CAJOIB010000022.1 GCA_905234705.1 uncultured Selenomonadaceae bacterium
ACATTAAAAATCGACGCGCAAACCGGCAAACGGACCTTTCAAAGAAATTTCGCCGGAGTCATTGTGATAATCGAGATGCGCATAAATTTTTCTGTAACCAAGGTTCAAGCTGACAAGCGGCACTGGACTAACACGGACGCCTGCTTCAAAATCGTAAAAATGCCCGTGACTGCCGAGCGGTAAACCAGAAATATTTGCATAAGCTTTTAACACAGGTAAAGGTTGAACGTGAGCGCCTACGCCAATCATCGGGAGCGGTGCGCCAAATTTTTTAGTTTTGCTTTGACCGGTGGCGGTTTCAGTAACCGTTCCTTTCCAATACATTCCCGCTAAGCCGATATTCCAATCCACGCCATTGCCCAAAATCGAAAACAACGAACTGCCGAAAGTCAGTTTTGCGTATTGAAATTTATCACTGGAATGAACATTACCGGTAAAAGTATTGCCGCCAAAAGTCAGCGGATTCGCCGCGGAAAAACTCCTGTCGCCGTCGCCGTCCACATTAATATAATCCAAAGTCAAGCCGCTGTATCGGAAAATAAATTCCGGCGCATTGTCGTTGCCAAATCCAAGCGTACCTTTCAAACTAACAGGACCGCCATTGTAGTGAAATTTGCTCGATTGAACATTCATATCCATGTGCGGCGCAAAAAATCTTGCTTCAGCCGATATTGGTAAAATCTGATGCACGACCGAAGTAACTATCCCGCCCACTAAATAATCCGGCTCTTCCAATTCAAATTTTTCATGATTCATCGGTATCGGAAATTTTTTGAGCTCAGAATCTTCCGCCGCAAATGCCGTTGAACTCGCTAATATCATTCCCGCCGCCAAGACTGCCAATTTTTTTACCATAAATAATTCCCCCTTCGTGGAGTTTATTTTATCAAATTAATATCTTACAAGGCAATTTAAATTTTTTCGTTCTTGGTGTAAAATGTGCGGTAAAGGGAGGCTGATTATTTTAATGGGGATTGCGATTGGCTTAGATTTCGGTACAACAAATTCGGTTGTGACTTACGTTGACGATAAGGGCGCGCTCAAAACTTTTCGGCAAAATGGTTCGCCCTTGATTCCCAGCGTCATTTATTTTAAATCGAAGGACGATTATATTATCGGGCTGGCGGCGTTGGCGCTCAGCGAAAAAAATATCGGCGGAAAAATTTCCAGTTTCAAAACCAAACTCAACGATTTAAATCACAAATTCGACGAAATTACTTTTGAAGACGGCACGAAGTACAAACTCAACGCGAAAGTTGCAGTGAAACTTTTTTTGAATCGGCTGATTGGGCAAGTGCAGGAATATCTGATAAAAAAATTTGGCGCGGCGGCGGGCATTATAAATCGCGCAGTTATCACCGTGCCGACGAAATTTACTGACGCGGCGAATCGTGCGATTAAAAATGCGGCGGCTTCCGCTATGAATTTAAAGCCCGAACAGATTAAACTTGTCTTTGAGCCTACGGCGGCGGCAGTTGCGGCGCAGAATGAAAATATTTTCCGCGATACCAAATTTCTGATTTACGATTTCGGCGGTGGCACTTTCGACGTTTCATTGATTCAGAAAAAAAACGGCGCTTTCAATCAGATTAACACGGACGGCGACCCGAATTGCGGCGGCGATTTGTTGACTGAAATTCTCGCGCAGTACTTGTTGGATTTGGCGAATAAAGAATTTGGCACGAGTCAGCCGTGGGACGAAATGGATTTTGACGAAGATTTTCACGGTGTCGAAGAAATTCAGTACCGGAAAAATCGCAACGCCATTTTGCGTGAAGCGGCGCGCATTAAAACCGGTTTGAGCGACGAAAATTCTATCACTGCCAATTTTCAATTTTACACCGCGAAGGACAAAAACGGCGAATTTGTCAAAGAAATTCTGCGCGAGGATTTGGAAAAACTTATCGGCGAAAAAATAAATCACACGGCGGAAATTACCAAGCGCGTGATTAACAGCGATGCGGCTAAAAATATTGGCGGCGTCAAAAAAATTATTCTGGCGGGCGGCTCTAGCCAAATTCCTATGATTCGTGACGCGCTCAAGAAAAAAATTGGTGCGGTTGAAATTGTCGGCTCGGAAAATATTTCGACGCTGATTAGTCGCGGCGCGGCGATTCTGGCTGAGAATATCAGTTCGGTGGAAAATGTCACTTCAAATATAACTCCGGTTCAATTAGGCGTGGCGTCAACGGACGGGCTTCAGTACAATCTGTTTCAAACGATTATTCCCGCCGATACCAAATTGCCGTGCGAGGCGTCCTGCGATTTCAAACTTTTGGAAGATAATCAGCGGCATTTGGAAATTGCGTATTACGAGCGCGACGTGAAAAATTATCCGTTGGCGCGGCGGATTGACGATGACGGCGTGCGGCAGGTGGATATTTTGAAAATCGATTTGCCCGCCGGTTTGAAAAAATCTGCGGCTGTTGTGAAAATTAATTTCAGCGTGCACGAAGATTTGAGCCTGGATTTTTCGGCGAAAGTTCTTCAAAATGGCAATTCGATTGGCGAAGGCGCATTGCAAATTTCTAAGGCGTCCGATTTATTTTGAGTGAGGATTAACAATGTTTTATTTTGACAAGGAAAAGCAGGAAATTAAAAATTGGATACAGGCGGCGGTGGCGGTAGCCGAACAGAAATTTTACGACAGAATCTTAGCGTTGCAAAATCAAGTTGACGTGCTGAAAAATACCAACGCCGATCTTCTGCGCGAAATTGACAATCTGAAAAGCCAAATCGACGCGTTGAAAAATAAGCCGCCCGAAACTCCTGCGCGAAACGCTAACGAAACTGAATCGATTTTTTATCTGGAAGAAACGACGGGCGCATTTTTGCCAAATAAGCGCGAAGAAATTCCCGAAAAGATTAAGCGCGCGGCGAATGTTGACGAATTGAAAAATTTTCTTGCCGCGAATGACACTGAGACCAGTCAAAAATTTCAGCGGCTCTTGGAATCTCATTTGAAACAGGTAAATAATTTCGTCGACAAGCTGAATCTTGAAAATACCGAAGACGCCGAATTGAGCGAATCTGTCACCGCGAAATATTTTAAGCTGTTCCAGAATGTTTTTTTTGATAATATTGTGGTGGCGATAAGCCGCGGCGTCAAGGATGGCAACATTTTTTACTTTGAATTTCTCGACAAGGTGAACGAATATTTGAGCGGGTGCGGGATTTATACGCTGAATGTCACGGCGGGCGCGAAAGTTACTGACGACGATTATAAAAATATGACGCCGCAAATTCGCAAGACTGGCAATCAGAAATTTGCTGAAATTGTCGCCGAAATTGAGCGGCTGCCGTACCGGATAAATTATTTGAATGAATTTGGCGAACAAAAATTTTTGCAGTACAACGGCGTTATGACGGTTTACAAGGTGGGTTAAAATGGCGGAAATTTTTATTGGAATAGATTTTGGCGCGGTGAATTTGAAATGCGTTCGCGCCGATAAAAAATTGCGCGGAATCCGGCTCGGCGGCGAATACAGCACGCCCAACGCCATTCTTTATAACAAAATGCAAAGCGGCGACGTTGATAAAATTATCGGCACGACGGCGCTGACACAGGGCGAAATGCACAATCCGGAAAATCTTATCGTCGGTATCAAGCGCAAACTTGAGGAAAAAAATTGGCGGCGGAAAATTCCTGCGCTCAATCGCGAAATTACCGCGCCCGAAGTTGCTGAAGATATTTTCAAAAAAATTTATGAGTGCGTTGCAAATAATTTTTCGCCCGAAGATAAATTTCACGCCGCGGTTACTGTGCCGGTGATTTTTACTGAACATCAGCGCCAGTTGCTGAAAGATTCCGCCGGTCGCGCAGGTTTTGAAGTCGACGCCGTGATTAATGAATCATTTGCCGCGCTTTTTGCCACGCCGCCGCAGGATAATTCTTTGAGCGTGATTTTTGATTTTGGCGGTTCGACGCTCGACGTCAGCGTCATTAAAGTTGAGGGCGAGGAAATTTCTGAATTGGCGGCAGGCGGTTTGCGGATTGGCGGATTGGATATTGACAGGGCGATTTTGGAAAAGATTTTGCGCCCGAAATTTGCCGCTGAAATTGACGCCGCCTGGAATTTTGAAAACGCCGTAGATTTTCAGCTGAATTTTGCTCGCAAGATTAAAGAAGCGCTTTTCGCGGCGGACGCTGATGATTTTGTCGAAGGCTGGCTGATTGAATTTCACCCTGGCTTTGAAAAAATTAAAATCGCTCGCGCAGAAATTGACGCTTTGCTGGACGGCGAAGGCTACAGCGAAAAAATTATTGCGTTGCTCGATGAAGTTTTTGAAGAATTGAGCCAGGGCGCGGATTGTTTTGACAAATCAGACGTGACGAATATTTATGCGCTCGGCGGTACGATGAACATTCCGCACTTTAGGAATTTGCTGGAGAAATATTTTGAGCGGGAAATTTCCGGCGATTTGGAGATTGAAGATAAGAATTTGGCTGTTGCAGGCGGCGCGGCGAATTTCCTGCAGCTGCGCGAAAAAATTAAAACGGCTAATGCTATTCCCTACCGCGTTTGTTACAGTATCGGCGAAAATCTGAATCTTGGTATCGCGAAAAATATGCCGAGCGGCTTTGAAACTTTGTATATGAATCTGGATTTGACGGCGCTGAATAATTTTGGCTGGAAGATTGAACTTTATCAGACTTTCAGCGACGTTGTAAATTTTGAAAACGCGGCGTATTTGGGCGAAGTGCAATTAAATTCCGAGCTGTATGAAAAAATCGAACCGCCGCTGTTGCGATTAAAAATTCTGCGCGACGGGCGAATCAAATTGACAATGAGCGAGCGGCGAATTGCGGGCAGCGACGCGGAAATAGTTTTGGTAGAGGAGTTTGTGATATGAGCTATGATTATGTGCTGGGCATCGACTTGGGCACGACGAATACTTTGGCGTGTTATTTTACCGGCGGCAAAAAGCGGCTGTTGAAATTTCCGCCTGGCGAAACTATGTTGCCGAGCGTGATTTACAGCGACGCGATTGGTAAAGTTACCGTTGGACAAATGGCGCAGAATCAAGGCGTTATGAATCCGGAAAATATGATTCGTTCGGCTAAGACGTACATTGGAAATTTGGAACTCAATCAAACCTGGCAGTGCGGGATTAGGCATTTCACGCCTACCGATGTTGCCACAGAAATTTTGAAGGAAGTCCGGCGTCAATTTATCAAGCGCGCGAAACTTGATGAAGATATTGAAATTGGCGCGGTTATAACAGTTCCGGCTTATTTTAATGACAATCAGCGTGACGAAACGCGCAAGGCTGGCGAGGCGGCTGGTTTTCGCGTAATGTGGATTTTGGAAGAACCGACGGCGGCGGCGATTGAGGCTGTTCACGAAAAACAACTTGACAAAAAAGTCTTGGTGATTGATATTGGCGGCGGCACTTTCGATTTGAGCGTTTTGGAAGCTGAGCATCAAAATCACACGTACCGCGCCATTGCGATTGACGGCGACGACAGATTGGGCGGCGACGATTTCGATAAACTTGTGCAGAAAAAATTAATCAGCCACATTGAAGACGACGCAAAAATTAATCTTGACAACGCCGATACTGCTATGCTTGATGAACTCGAATACAATCGGCTGATGAATCGCCTGCTGATTGAGGCGCGCAGAATTAAGGAATTTTTAAGCGAAATGCGCGAATGTGAAATTAATTTGCCGAATTTCGCCAAGTTCGACGGCAAAGATTATTCGCTGGATTTTACAATGACGCGCGCGGAGTTCGACGAAATTTGTAAGCCGCTTTACGATAAGATTTTTAAAAAGCTGAATCACTTTGCCAAGGAAAATAATAATTTTGGCGCGGACGAAATTGGGCACGTGATAATGGCGGGCGGCAGTTGCTATATCCCGTATATTCGCGAAAGAATTGCTCACGATTTGGGCGTCAATCCGGACGGCGAATTGGATATGTCGCGGCTGGTTGTGATTGGCGCGGCGCGGGTTGCTGAGGCGAAAAACAGCGGGCTTGAAGGTAGCGGCATTAAAATTGAGAGCGTGCTTGCTCATTCATTGGGCGTTGAGATTCTTGGTCCGGACGGGCGTATGATTTTTGACAGGATACTTGCGAAGGATACGCCGTACCCGTGCGCCGTGACGCGCGAATACGAAACCGCCTACGATAATCAGACGCGAATTGACGTGAATATTTATGAGGCGGGCAACGAAGAGGAACTTGATTTAGTTTATCACAGATTCCGCGGCACATTGACTTTGCAAAATCTGCCGCCCGCGCCTAAAGGCGAAATTTATGTTGATGTGAAATTTGAATACACTGACGACCAGCGCTTGAAAGTTACGGCGACCGATAAGCAAATCGCCAATCATTTTGAAGAGCAAATTCTTGATAAATCTGCGCGAGGAAATTATGACGAATGAGATTGACGTAATCACGCTATTTCCGGAAATGTTCAGCCCGCTCAGCGAAAGTATCATAAAGCGCGCCGTGGATAATGACATTTTAAAAATCAGATTGACGCAGCTTAGAGATTTTGCCTTCGACAAGCACCGCCAGGTTGACGATTCACCATTTGGCGGCGGCAGCGGTATGGTTTTAAAGCCAGAGCCGATGTATCGCGCAGTTCGTCACGTTTTAAATAATTCTCAAAGTCAATCGCGCAGGATTATTATCACAGATCCGAGCGGCGAAACTTTCACGCAGGCTAAGGCTAAAGAATTGGCTGAAATTGATTGGCTGATATTTATTTGCGGGCATTATGAGGGCTTCGACGCAAGGATTTATGATTTGGCTGACGAATTAATTTCAATCGGCGATTATGTTTTGACGGGCGGCGAATTGCCAGCTATGGTGATAATCGACGCGGTTGCAAGGATGTTGCCGAATGTTTTGGGCGCGACTGATTCTGCGGAAACTGATTCATTTTTCGCGGGAATGTTGAGCTATCCACAATACACTCGCCCGCGCGAATTTGAAGGTAAAGTTGTGCCGGAAGTTTTATTATCGGGAAACCACGCTGAAATAAAAAAATGGCGTCAAGCGCAAGCATTAGAAATAACTCGGCGCAAGCGTCCGGATTTGCTGATTTAAATATTGTTTATCGAGGAGGTAGAGCGGCGGGGATTCTTGCCGCGTTTTGGATGAAAAAAACTTTGATGATAGCCATACCGCTAGTTTTGATTGTACTTGTGGCGGTGGGCGTCGGCAGTTATAATGCTATGCAGAAAGTTCAAACCCTGCCTGGCAATTCTATTAAAATTATTCGCGAAGCCGTCAACAAACACGACGCGGAAACCGTGAACCGGCTCGTTGACATTGATTCGATTTTGAACACCGCCGCCGAAGAAATTATCACTGAATACATTAACGACAATACAAATTCTATGACTTATTCGACGCAGGAAATTTCCAATCGTTATCAAAATTTAAAATCGGAGTTTATCGACGCTACGAAAATTGCCGCGGCTCATTATCTGAAAAGCGGACACACGAATTTTCCAGCCGATACTAAATTGGACGAGTGGCTCAGAAAATCCGGCGTTGACAGCTGCGTGATTAAAACTTATTCTAAGCCGGTGATTAGCGACGGCGTGGCGAAGGCGGATGTGAATTTTCACAACGAGAAACTGAAATTTAATTTTGAATTGGAAATCACGATGCGGCGGCTCAATGAAAATGAGTGGCAGATTGTCGCCGCGAAAGGTTTTGACAGCTATTATAATGCCGTGGAGCGCGCGCTCAAGATTCAGTTGGAAAGTTTGAACATACCGATTAAGGATCAAATTGCTGAAACTTTTGCTTTTAAAACTTTCAAAGCGGTTGTGACTGAGGGCGATGAATATGGTTTTTCAAAGACGCTGAAGTTGACACTGGACGCGGATATTTCGTCGAAGAAGCCGCTGGATAAAATTATCGGGCGCGTGATAATCGACGGCAGGGACGGTCGCGCAGGCATTACGCCCTTTGAAATCGATATGACTGACAAATTGCAGGGGCAGCAGGAAATTGAAATTAACAAGATTTTAAATCCATTCGTGAAGCAGGATTCTGACGTTATGCGGCACGGCTTGAAGAAGAGCGCCATTCACATTGAAGTTACTGAAATTGTGTATTTGGACGGCACGCGCTTGAAACAGATTGACGAATTGCCCGAGGAGGAAAATTTTTATGGCGAATGAGATTCCGCTGGTATCGGTGATTGTGCCGATGTATAACAGTTCAAAATATATCGGCGAATTGCTGAACAGTTTACTGGGGCAGAAGCTGAAAAATTTTGAAGTGATAATTGTTGACGATTGTTCGACGGATTATAGTTGCGCGATTGTCGAAAGTTACATGCCGCAATTTGATGGGCGGCTTCATTTGGTGAAAATGAAAAACAATACCGGCGGTCCTAGTTTGCCGCGGAATAAAGGGCTGGAAGTTTCGCGCGGCAAATACGTTTTTTTCATGGATAATGACGATGCTTTGACGGTTGGCGGGCTTGAGGGAATGTATAACTACGCCGAACATTTTCAATCTGAAGTGCTTTGTTGCAAGAAACATTTTCGTTCTCACGGATTCGCGCAGGACTTTTTAAAAAATATGAAAATCGAAGGTAATCTCGACGATAAAAAAGTTGAAGTAGTGGTCGGTAATTTTCGGCAAAAACTTGAAGCTTGGAGAATGGGCTTTTTTGGGCTGTATCCTTGGACGAAATTTATTTTGCGGAATTTCCTTATCGAAAACGATATAAAATTTTTGCCGGTAATTCAAGAAGACAGCATTTGGACTTTCGAATTGGTGTGCTTGGCGAAAAAATGTGCGCTTATTCCAACCCCTTGCTATGTTCATCGCATTCGCGAAGATTCCCTTACAAAAGTTGCTTTTCAGAGGAAATTGGACGTTGACGGAGTCAAGCGCAAAATGGACAGGATTGTTAACGGGCTTAAACATATCGATAATTTTATGAGCGGCATTGAAGATTTAAAAAATGCGCCCGATTTACGCTATAATATTCTTGCGCACATACTTTTTCAAAATTTGAATTGGGTGAATTTGACTTATCCCGACGCTCCGCCGCATTTGATTTACGAAACTTTTAAAGCCGCATTTCCCGCCGAACTTGGCGAATATGACGTTTTGATTTCCGCGCTCGTCACGACCGCCATTACTTTTATCAAAAATTATGCAATCGTCAATAAACAGCTTACCGGTCAACTTCCGTATGTCAAAACAAAAAGTTAGTTAGTGAGGAAATTTTTTAATGTACGCAAAAATGGGATTTGCAGCAATGATTTTGAGTATACCGCTGGCGTTCGTCATACCGCCGGAAATAACTTTTGAAAATCATTTAGTGGAAAATTTGCAGGTCGTGATATTGATTTTATTATCGGCGTTCAATGTAAAATTGGCGCTGGCGTCGAAGTTTCAGCTGAAATGGTATCACGTGTTCTGCGCGATATTATTTTTTATATTTGCGCTGCGCGAATTGAGCTGGGGGCGGGTATTTTTCCAAATCGGCGCGACTGCTTCGGGAGAACCGCTATTTATCAGCATGTCAGATTATCCGTACCGAATACCGATTTATATTTTATTGACGATTTTAATTTTGGCACTGATTTTTATATTGATTAAATTTTTGCCGGTTAAAAAATTTTTATTTGGCAAAAAACCGATTGGCGCGCTTGCAATAATGTTCGGCGCAATTTTCATAGCTTATATTGGCGAACACGGATATTTGGTTGGCAAAGAGTACGGCGAAGTTTTAGAGGAACTTGAAGAAACGGTCGCTTATCTGATGTTGCCGAAAATTTGTTTATTTTATCGCGAATTTTTGAAGGGGTGATTTTTTATGGCGAATGAAATGCCGCTTGTGTCAGTAGTTGTGCCGATGTACAACACTGAAAAATATATTGAGCAAATGCTTGAGAGCGTACTCGTGCAAACCATTGAAAATTATGAGCTGATAATTGTTGACGATTGTTCGACAGATAAAAGTTGCGAGCTTATCGAAAATTACATGCCAAAATTCGAAGGGCGACTTAAGCTGATTCATATGAAGGAAAATACTGGTTGCGCGGGCATTCCGCGGAATAAGGGACTGGAAATTTCGCGCGGCAAATACGTTTTTTTTATGGACAGCGACGACGCCGTTACCAATACCGCGCTTGAAGATTTATACAATACCGCTGAAAAATTCGAGGCGGATGTCATTATTTGTAAAAGATACATGAACAGCATGGGCGAAGGCGAAGATTTTTACAAAAACGTTGTACCTTTTGGCGAATTGAAAGACACTACCACTGGCTTGATTATCGGCGATATTTCGCAGACGGTGGATTATTGGCTGAAAAATTTTTTTTTAGTTTACCCTTGGATTAAATTTATTAAGCGCGATTTTCTGATTGAGAGCGATATAAAATTTTTGCCCGTTCTTCAAGAAGACAGCATTTGGACTTTGGAATTGGTTTGTTTAGCGAAGAGAATTATTTTGTCCCCAACAATTTGCTACATTCACCGCGAAAGGGACGATTCACTTACCGCCACCGCTATTAGAAACACGCTCACCGTTAAAGGAATGCGCCGGAAGCTTGATAGGATTGTCCATGGCTTTAATCACGTAGACAAATTTATGAGCAAGGTAGAATTTTTTAAAAACAATCCGGAAAAACGCTATGCTGTGCTTGACCATATGGCTATGCAAAATCTGAGTTGGATTTACAGGACGCACGGCGAAATTCAGCCGCATGTGATTTATGGTAATTTGAAGGAAGCTTTTAAAGATGAATTTGGCGAGAATAATATTTTGTTTTCTTATCTTGCCACGAATACTGTTACGCTTATCAAGATTCTAAAAACTTTACGCAAAATGTATGATGAGGAACGCGAAAAAAATTCTGACGCTGAAAAAGCTGAGATTGAAAAAATTGATACGATAATTTCCGACGAGCAAAATCAATGAGGCTGTGAAATGCTGTGGAATATTAAAGTTTTCGGGATTGTGCAGGGCGTTGGATTCCGACCGTTTATCAGTCGGCTTGCCGACGCTTTTTCAATTTGCGGCAGTGTTGCCAATCGCGGCTCTTACGTTGAGATTTTCGCGCAGGGCGAAGATATTTTAGATTTTGTCAAAGCGATAAGTGAGCAAGCGCCGCCGCGTTCAACCATTTTGAAAATTGACGTTAGCGAAATTGCCAGCGAAAAAATTTTTACCAGCTTTGAAATTATTGACAGCGCCCGCGAAATTGGCGATATATTTGTTTCGCCGGATATTGCAATTTGCGACGCCTGCGCGAATGAACTTTTCGACAAAGACAATCGCCGGTATCTGCACCCGTTCATAAATTGTACTGCGTGCGGTCCGCGCCTCACCATTTTAAAAAATATGCCGTATGATCGCGAAAGGACTTCGATGGGCGATTTTCCAATGTGCGAAAGTTGCGCCGCTGAATATTTTAATCCGGATTCGCGCAGATTTGACGCTCAGCCGATTTGCTGTAATGAGTGCGGTCCGGAAATTTATGTTGTTAATGGCGCGCGCGGCAATGCGGCGATTATTCAAGTGCGAAAAATTTTGGCAACTGGCGGGATTGTGGCGATTAAGGGTATTGGCGGTTTTCATTTAGCTTGCGACGCGAAAAATTTTGCCGCTGTTCAAAAACTGCGCGAGAATAAATTTCGTCCGACTAAACCTTTCGCCGTGATGTTCAAAGATATTGACGCCGTCCGCCACGAATGCATTTTGACTGACGAACAGCTTAAATTTCTCGACAGCCCGCAAAAGCCGATTATCCTGCTGAAAAAAAATCCTGCCGGTACAATCGCTGAGAATGTCGCTCCGAAAATTAATAAAATCGGCGCGATGTTGCCCTATACGCCGGTACATTTGCTGATTTTCAATTATCCGGACGAACTGAAAAATTTTCCCGACGCATTAGTTATGACGAGCGGCAATCCGAGCGGTGTTCCAATCGCCATTGACGACGAAGACGCGCAGGAACTTTGCGATGTGGTTTTGTCGAACAACCGAAAAATTTTAATGCGCGCGGACGATTCGGTTATGGATTTTGTGAACGATGAGCCGTCAATGATTCGTCGAAGCCGCGGTTATGCGCCGTTGCCGATTTTTTATTCCGGCAAAAAAAATAAGCCCGTGCTGGCGATTGGCGGCGAGCTGAAAAATACTTTTTGTTTGGAGAAAAATAATCTGTTTTATGCGTCTCCGTACATTGGCGACGTTAGCGATTTGCGGACGGTTGAGATTTTGAAAAGTTCGATTCGGCGAATGGCTGATTTACTTGAAATTGCGCCGGAAATTGTTGCTTGTGATAAACACCCGCGCTATCAAACTACTAAACTTGCGGCGGAATTTAATTTGCCTGTAGTGAAAGTTCAGCATCATTACGCGCACATTTTGAGTTGTCTTGCGGAAAATAATTTTCACGGTGAAGTTATCGGCGTGGCGTTTGACGGTACTGGATATGGCGATGATGAAACGATTTGGGGCGGCGAATTTTTTATTTGTGACGCGGAAAATTACCGGCGCGTTGGTCACATTGCGAAATTTATTCAAGCAGGCGGCGATAATTCTGCGCGAGACGGTTGGAGAATTGCGTTATCAATGATGGATTTGGACTGTGCGAAAAAATTGAAACTTGCTGATGAAAAAGATTTAGCGGCTCAAAATTTCCTGCTGAAAAATAAAATTAATTGCGTGGCGTCTACGAGTTGCGGCAGGTTATTTGATGCGGTCAGTGCGATTTTGGGAATTTGTAAAAGTTCCAGTTACGAAGGCGAAGCGGCGATGAAACTTCAAGCTGTTGCCGAGCAAAATACAACCCTATTCCCTATTCCCTTTACACTATCCCCTGACATATTGCCGACAGATAAACTTTTCGCTGAAATTCTCTCGCGCAGGCTTGAGGGCGTTGACGCTGGAGTTTTGGCTAGATTTTTTCACGAGCAACTTGCTGAAATGGTCGCGCAGTTTTGCGAAAATCTCAGCTTCCGGACAAAAATAAAAACCGTCGCATTGAGCGGCGGCGTTTTCCAAAATTCGCTGTTAACTTCCTTGACCGTTGAAAAATTAAATCGGCGCGGCTTAAAAGTTTTGCGCCATAAATTTATTCCCGCGAATGACGGCGGGCTTTGCATTGGGCAGGCTCTAAAAGCGCAGAGTTGCCTTTAATTTCGCAAAATCAATTTCAGTTTTGACGTCGGGATTTTTCTTCAAATAATGCTGGTGAGATTCCTCCATGGCGATGAAATTTTCAATCTATCTTATAAAAAAAAATTCTTTCTAAATATAATTTTATTTAAAAGCGCAGAGTTGCCTTTAATTTAGCAAAGTCAATTTCCGTCTTAATGGCGGGATTTTTCTTCAAATAATGCTGGTGAGATTCTTCCGCGACGGTAAAATTTTTGAGCCTACCGGCGGCGGCGTAACATTTGCGCGCGAATTTCTGATTCAGCGTCGTATCGTTCACGGTAATGCAGGCGGTAGTGGCGAGTGGCTGTTTACCACGATTCGCAATGAAATTCATATGAAGTTCAACCTGCGGCTCATCTTCGGCGGTCGCATAGTAAACGCCCAAATTGTTATCAGCGTACGGATTCAGCACATTAAAAAGCACATCCATTAACATCGACAAATCAATTTTTTTCGGATTAAAAACAACTTCAACGCCGGAAATATTTTCGACAAGGCGCGGCTCTGGATTGACGTAGCTTTTAACATTTTGCGCGCCGATATAGCCCGCCGTAACATTCACCACGCCAGGCAAACCGTCAAACAGCTCTTGCAATTCGTGAAAATCGCCACCACTGAAATAAATTTTTTTCGTGTACAAAATTATCACTCCGTGAACAAATCGACTTGCCGCTCTGCCGCGCGTTTCACATCGAACAATTTTACTAATTCCGCCACAGCTTGAGTTGGTGAAATGACGCCGCCCAATACCGCGTCCTTGATTTCCGGCATTCGTCCGGTTATTACCGCGTCTTCAAAAAATAAATTGTGCAGGTGTTCATCAATCATTGCGTACATCCAATCCAGCAATTGTGAATCGCGCCGCCGCTGGAATACGCCGCTCGCTGTCGTCAGTTTTTTAAAAACCTGTATAACCTGCCACAATTCCGGCAAACCGGTTTTTTCAACAGCACTTGCCAAATAAGCGTGAGTCGGCCAGCCTTCAGTCGCGGGACGAATAAATTCAATCATACGCTCATATTCGCCGCGCGCCACTTTCGCACGCACAAGATTATCGCCGTCAGCCTTGTTAATGACAATCGCGTCCGCCAGTTCCATAATGCCTTTTTTTATGCCCTGCAAATCGTCGCCAGCGCCCGTCAATACCACCAACATAAAAAAATCAACCATTGAGCGAACGGTAGTTTCCGACTGCCCAACGCCAACAGTTTCAATGATAATCACGTCATAGCCCGCCGCCTCGCACATCAACATAGTTTCGCGGCTCTTACGTGCAACGCCGCCCAATGTGCCGCCCGCCGGACTTGGACGAATAAAAGCTTCTGCTCGACGGCTCAATGTTCCCATTCGCGTTTTATCGCCAAGGATTGAACCCTTTGTAACGGAGCTTGTCGGGTCGATTGTTAAAACCGCGACTTTGTGTCCCATATCGCACAGCATATTTCCGAACGCCTCAATCATCGTAGATTTGCCAGCGCCAGGTACGCCGGTTATCCCAATTCGCAGTGCGTTTCCGGTACGCGGCAGAAGCCGTTGTAAGACATTCTGAGCCTTTTTGAAGTGTTTGGGGCTATTACTCTCAATGAGCGTTATCGCACGCGCTAAGACGCTCCTGTCGCCTCTAGAGACGCCTTCAACGAGTTCATCTTCAGTTAGGATATTTCGACGCCGCGGTTTGTATTCCGGATTAATATTGCCGACCGTGGTGTCCCTAATTCCTTCGATACCGCTCATAACCGCCGATTGATTTGATACCGCCCATTCCGGCGTTGTTGTAGTGTAATTCGCCACGCTCTCACCGCCTTTGTTAAATTTATTGAAATGATTATAACTTTCGCACGCTAATTTGGCAAGGCGAATATTTTTGCGCAAAAAAAAAGGCAGCCCCTCCAAAATCAAAGAGGCTCTTTGGTAGTAAAAAAACAAACACGTTGTTTCTAATACGCTACCCATTTCCGAACAGGTCGCGGTATTAGCTATATAATAAACATCGAGGTGATGCTAGTTGTCTTTAAAAAATCGAGATTCAGCTGGTTTAGTTTATAAATTTATGAATAAGTGCAGGAGCGGCGGGCGTCGAGCGTTTTAACGGCAACGCCCAAACCGCTCTTATTTTTAATTGTCAATTAGTTTTTGTTAAATTTACCCTAGCCGATTAATCCGGCTTTCTTAGTTGATTCGCCAAAAATTAATTACTGGAGCAAGCTGAGGACTGCGCTGGAATTTTGGTTAGCCTGCGCGAGCATCGATTGAGCCGCCTGCAACAGAACGTTATTCTTGGTGTAATCAGTCATTTCCTTAGCCATATCAGCGTCACGAATAGTAGATTCAGCCGCCTGGACATTTTCACTGGAAGTAGTCAAGTTGCTGGAAGTGTATTCGAGTCTTGCTTCGATAGCGCCAATTGTAGTTTGAACGTCAAGAGCATGTTGAAGTGCATTGTCGAACGCCGCAATAGCCGCATTAGCCTTATCCTGCGAAACGACGCTGACTTTAGTGCCGTCCGAACCTTTCAAACCAAGGGATTCAGCGCGCATATCGTCAAGACCGACGGTAATAGCCTGGTTGGAAGCCGCGCCAATCTGGAATGTCAAAGCGTTGTCCGTGGAGGAATTCTTAGCGAAAATATTAGTAGTGAAAGCGTCAAGGTATTCGTTAACAATCTTTTTGGTTTGACCTTCGCTGTCGGCGATACTGATTGTGACACCAGCAATCTGCCCACTCAGACCGGAGTTCAAGGCGGTTATTGTTAACCCGTTCGTATTGTCCGCCGTTTGTACAAGTTTTTCGGAAGCATTCACCCCCACGTCTTGACCGGCAGCTACCATACCCAATCTAGATACGAGATAATTCAAACCGTAAGCATTAGTACCTTTATTGTAATCTACTCCCAATCCAGCTGCGAATGCGATATCTTGAGCTCCTGTAGCATTCAAAGTGACGGTTCCGCTATCTCCACTTGCTGATGCTTTAAACATATCCGAAGCAATATCTGCCGCGCTACAAGCATCTGTAGTACCACCAGTGAGACTATTCACCAGATATTTGCCATACTTCTTCCAAGATACAGAACCATCATCACCCGCATTTATTGTATGACTTATTACATTTTGGAAAGATAGAATTGCATCGTGTTTAAAAGTAGCATATGCGTCGCCTGCGTCTGAAAAGGCTTGAGCAGTTCCTAAATGTCCCAAATTATATGTTCTAGTTTCCGTACCACCGTCAGCATTATAAAAAACCATATCCAGAACTACATCTGAAGCGCTAACACTACTCGTAGATCCTGTAGCTGAACCAAACGAATAATCAAATTCAGTATCAATTGCATCGAGAACCGCACTCATAAGCGCAATATCAGTAGTGTCGCCATCAACAGTAAGAAATTTAGATGCATCGCCCGTAGTATTGCTGAATACGTGGGAACTGCTATCATAAGTACCTGCCGCCACAACCAAACTACTATCGCCAACTTTTTCGCCAGCCATGAATGCAGCTACTGTTTTAAAAGTAGTGGAATATTGATCTTTACCGTTTGCCTGCAAAGCAGCATAGAGTTCTTTAGTAGTCAACGTTGCTGTTGTTATATCCGATGAATCAATTTTTTCCGAAAGGTAAGCCGCACCGAAAATTCTTCCGTTTCCTTTGCTAACGGAAAGGTCATTCAAATTATAGAAAATGTCTTCAAGTGTGGAATTGCCGACGTTATAAACCGTGGTATAGGTGACACCATTCATAACGTAAGACGCAGTGACTTTATCGGTTGACCCAATCGGAAGAGTTTCACCTTTGCGGTTCATCAAGTCGATAAGTCTAGTTCCACCAAAAACTTCTTCACTGAGCGCCTGATTGGTCATAGCGGAGCGAGTTGCGATACCTGTGAGAGACTTCGAGCCGTCGAGCAGATATTTGCCGTTGAATGTGGCGAGGGCATTATCATCGATTTGGTCAATGTATTGGTCGATTTCCTTTTGAATAGTCTTGCGGTCGTCATCGGTGTTGGTATCAGTTGCCGCATCGATAGCTTTTTTCTTAAGAGTCTTAAGAATATCGACAGTCCTGGCGACAGCGCCTTCAGCGACTTTCATCAAGCTAGAGCCGTTTTGGGTATTTTGGTTAGCCTGGTCGAGACCGCTAATCATAACGCGCATACGCTCCGAAATGGCGTAACCGGAAGCGTCATCCTGCGCAGTATTGATTTTCATGCCGCTCGAAACTTTTGCAAGACTCCTCTGAAGAGCGGTCGTATTTCCATTAAGAGTATTGAGCGTACTAATAGCGCTCATATTGTTCTTGACTACCATTGCCATTGTAGTTTCCTCCTTGGTCTTTTCCTAAAAACGTTTTTATTCCTTACGGGCTCCATCCCGTTATTATAATAGGCAGGTTTTCAAGCGGAATTTAACCGTCGCCAAAATCCTTTCGAGCGCTGACGTCACCGCGCCCGTTGTCGAAAACCCACGTATTAACTTTTTAGGATACTACCAAAGAGAAATTGCATCTATTTGTGCAACTCTGCCATATATAATTCTTCGTGGCGAGTCTAACATCTTGCCCGCCTTTATTTCTAAGTCTTTGCTGAATTTAATTATCAGCTTTGAAAATATTATCGGCGATTTGTCAAATGAACTTAAATATTTTTTAGCGATTTATTAAATTTTTTTACGAAGAGCTCACCTTGCATTTAACACCGCCAAAATCATTACGCTACAAAATTATTTTTGGCAAAAAAAATCGGAAACTTTTCAGCTCCGACCGAGAAATTTATTTTAAAGCGCGCATTGCATTTAACACTGCCAAAACCATTACGCCAACGTCCGCGAATATCGCAAACCACATATTTGCCAAGCCGACCGCGCCCAATATCAAGCACAAAAATTTTATCCCTATCGCGAAATAAATATTTTCTTTGACAATGGACATACATTTTTTCGCAAGCTCAATCGCGCGGTAAATTTTCAGCGGGTCATCGTCCATTAAAACCACGTCAGCCGCCTCAATAGCCGCGTCAGCTCCCATTGCGCCCATCGCTATTCCAATGTCAGCCCGCGCCAATACCGGTGCGTCATTTATCCCGTCGCCCACAAACGCCACCGCAAAACTTTTTTCAGCTAAAATTTTTTCAAGGTGCGAAACTTTTTCCGCGGGCAATAAGCCACTGTAATATTCCACAATCCCCAAATCCGCCGCAACTTTCGCCGCAACTTTTTTAATATCGCCAGTCAACATTACAATTCGATTCACGCCAATATTGAAAAGATTTTCGATAGCTTTTTTTGAATGCGGCGTGTCCTGCGTAAGCGCCATTTATCGCCACGTGAATTATCGTGCCGAGCCTGTTACACGGTTTCCACGCCGCGCCGATTTGCTCCATGAGTTTCTCGTTGCCCACGTGAATAATCTGCCCATTGACTTCTGCGCGAATGCCTAAGCCTGCAATTTCCTCGACATTTTCGACCGTGCAACTGTCAGCTTCGTTTGGATAAGCTTTGCGCAGGGACGCCGCTATCGGATGAGTTGAATATCTTTCGACGTGCGCCGACATATGCAAAAGATTCTGCGCTTCAATTTTATTTTCGTCACTGCAAAGTGTGCTGATTGGGTGAACAGCGTCAACTTCAAAAATCCCGCGCGTCAATGTGCCGGTCTTGTCCATTACCACAGTTTTGACTTTCGACAAAGTTTCAAGGTAATTCGAGCCTTTAATCAAAATACCTGCGCGAGACGCCCCGCCCAATCCTGCAAAAAATGTTAGCGGTATGCTGATAACCAACGCGCACGGGCAACTTATTACCAGAAAAATCAGCGCGCGGTACAGCCACGTTGCAAAATCGCCCGTGATTAGCGACGGAATAATCGCCAGCGCCGCCGCACTTCCCACGACTATTGGCGTATAAATCCGCGCAAATTTCGTTATAAAATTTTCTGATTTCGATTTTAACGAACTCGCATTTTCAACTAAATCTAAAATTTTTGAAGCCGTCGATTCGTCAAACATTTTCGTCGTACGAACTTTCAGCACGCCATTAATATTGATACAGCCGCTGTAACGCCGCGCGGAATACTTTCACCCGTCAAAGCGCTTGTGTTCAGCGTCGAATTGCCGTCAATCACAACGCCGTCAATCGGAACTTTTTCGCCAGGCTGAATTATTATCGTCGTGCCAATTTCAACTTCATCGGGATCAACTTGCTCAATCTTGCCGAGATTTTCAATATTCGCGTAGTCCGGACGAATATCCATCAGCGCGCTAATATTTTTCCGGCTCTTACCAACCGCGTAACTTTGAAACCATTCACCGATTTGATAAAACAGCATAACAGCAACCGCCTCTGTATAATCGCCGCTGCCGCTGTAAATCGCAAGCACAATCGCGCCAATCGTCGCCACTGCCATTAAAAAATTTTCGTCCAACGCGCGCAGATTTTTAATTCCCTTCGCCGCCTTGATTAAAATATCGTAGCCAACTATCACGTAGGGAATCATATACAAACAAAAACGCGCCGCGCCCTCACTCGGCAAAAAGTGAAGTACAACCATTAAAATTGCAGCGGCTAATATTCGCATTAAATTTTTCCGCTGTTTCGCTGTCATTTCAAATCATCTCAATTTCCTCATCTTAAAAATAAATCTCGCAATCCGGCTCGATTTTCTTGCACTCAGCCAATACGCGCGTCATAACTTCCTTAGCATTTGCGCCGTCGTCGAACTCAACCTGCATTTTCAGCGTCATAAAATTTACCGCCGCTTTTTTTACGCCGTCAATCTTATTCGCCGCCTCTTCCATAAGGTTCGCGCAGTTCGCGCAGTCCACTTCGATTTTGTAATTCTTCTTCATAATATCTCCT
>CAJOIB010000023.1 GCA_905234705.1 uncultured Selenomonadaceae bacterium
ACGATACCAACTTCTAAACTGCTCATAAATTTTTCCCTTCCAACTCATAAATTTTAATTCTTCGCCTTGGCAAGCCTTCCCTTGACAATCGCGCGAACTTTGACATTATCGGCGTCAATATTTTCAACTTCATATTCAGCACTGATAATAGTCAGCATATTATTGGAGCTCACCGAGACGGACTCACCTTCAATTTTGATAAAAACCGAAAATTTTTCTGACAAATCACGATTCGCTTTCATTCCGGCTAAACGTTTAGCCATTTCCAAATTGGAACGCCTATCAATCTGTTCGCCGATTCCCTCAAAAACTTTATTTGTAGCCGCTTCAATGTATAAAGTAATCGCCTCGTCGTGTTTTTGCTCATAGCAAAGTTTATTTCCTTCAGCAATTTTACTAATGACTTGCACGTCATTATTTATCTGATTAAATTTATTTTGGATTTTGGCGGCGTCAACGTCCGGATTATCTATAATTTTTTCCAAATCGGCTACGTGATTGTTTTTTTCGTCAATCAGCTGCTTCAGAATTTTATTTTTTTCGATAAGGCTTGCGCGTTCTTTTTCGTCGCGACTAATGAAATCGTTAATCTGTGCTTTCAATTCGTCTGTATCAATATCGACTTTGACGGTAACGTTGCACTTGGTATATTTTATTTGCAAATCAACAACAGTGTCAAATCTTTTAACATCGACGATTTTACTTTTCAAATTATTTGCGAGAACAACGTCAATATCGTCTTGCGTGATATTATCGGGCAGATTTTTAATTTTATTCAGCGCGTCAAGTTCCGCTTCAAATCTGGCGAATTTCTCTGCGCTTTCGGGAGTTATTTGCTCGTCAATCAAACATTCGCCGACACCTTCATAAGTTTGGATTTCGGCGTAAGCGCTGGGCGAAAATATCAAACTGCCAACAACAACCGACGCCGCCAATAATTTTCTCAACAATTTTATCACCCGTCCATAGCCTTCAAAGTATTTTCGCGGCTACCAAATGCAGTGAGGCGCAGATAACCTTCACCGCACGGACCAAATCCCGCGCCTGGCGTCCCAACAATATTGTACTCAGTCAAAAGTTTGTCAAAGAAATTCCAACTCGGCTCATTGGTTTTCAGCCAAATGTAAGGCGCATTAATCCCGCCGAAAACTTCATAGCCCGCCGCTTGCAGTCCTGCGCGAATAATTTTAGCGTTCGTCATATAATAATCAATCAGCTGCCGAATTTGCGCTTGCCCTTCATCGCTGTAAATTGCCGCAGCGCCGCGCTGTACAATGTAAGCCGTGCCGTTAAATTTGGTAGTTTGCCGACGCAGCCATAAATTTTTGAGCGGAACTTTTTCACCGGCTGAAGTTTTGCCGCAAAGATTTTCCGGAATAACAACGTAGCCGCAACGTGTACCGGTAAAGCCGGCGGTTTTGCTGAAGGAGCGAAATTCAATAGCAACTTCGCGCGCGCCTTCAACTTCATAAATCGAACGCGGAATATTTTCTTCGGTGATATAAGCGGCATAGGCGGCGTCGTACAAAATCACGGCGTCATTATTTTTTGCGTAGTCAACCCAATTTTTGAGCGCGGCTTTGTCAAGCGTCGTGCCGGTCGGATTGTTCGGCGAGCAAAGATAAATCAAATCAACGTGCTCATTCGGCGGCGCAGGACTAAAATTATTTTCCGCAGTGCAGGGCAAATAAACAACGCCTTCAAATCTGCCGTTAACCAAATTACCGGTGCGCCCCGCCATTACATTTGTATCGAGATAAACCGGATAAACCGGATCGCCAATCGCAATTTTGCTGTCGATTGAAAAAATCTCTTGAATGTTGCCGCAGTCGCACTTCGATCCGTCGCTGATAAAAATTTCATCCGCACTGACATTCAAGCCGCGTTTCTGGTAATTCCATTCAGCAATTTTCTCGCGCAGAAATTCATAGCCCTGCTCCGGACCATAGCCGCGAAAAGTTTCAGCATTTCCCATTTCAGCAACCGCCGCTGTCATCGCTTCAATACAAACTTTCGGCAAAGGTTGCGTCACATCGCCAATTCCCAAACGAATAATTTCAGCGTTGGGATTTTCCGCTTGATATTTTTTCACGCGCCGCGCTATTTCGGTAAAAAGATAATTCGTCGACAGTTTCAAATAATTTTCGTTAATTTTCGCCATAAATTTTGCCTCCAGCGTTTTTAATTTTGTCGTCGTACTGTTTAATTTCCTGCCTGTGCGATTCAATGTAAATTTTCAGCGCGTCATTAACAATATCGCTGAGCGTCGAATTTTTCATTGCCGCCAATTTTTTTATGTCAATTTTCACGGCAGGATAAAGCGCAACCGAAATGCTCGCAGTTTTGTTTTCAGTTTTCAAGCCGTAATTCCTGCCAAGAGCCGCCAGCCCGCCACTAAAACCCGTGCCAATCGCGCTAAATTTCCATTCGCCGCCGTGCCGGTACAATTCGCCCACAATAACCGCCGTCTCGATTGTAAAATCTTCATTGAGATTGTACCGGAGCAATTCGCTATTGTTCGTGGCGTCGAGTACGCGGATAAATGCATTTTTTATTTGCCGGAAATTTTGCTGCCGCTCTTCCGCCTCAAAAATCGTTACCGCAAAATCAATCTTTGCAATTTCAGCCGGAATTTTCGCCAAATCAATTAAAATTTCTTCAGCATCGCCGGTATCCGCGCCAATCAGATTATCGCCCAAATGTTCAACCGCGCCGCTACTGTGCTTGAGATTGTTGTAAAAAATAAAATCGCCGCCATTTGTAACTTTGCCGTCCGTGCCCAATAAAAATGCCGACGCGTCCAAATCAAAATTCGCCGCGTTAACTTCCCAGCCCAAGCCGATTACAATTTTCTTAAGCTGCGGATTATTTTTCGTCAAATCAACTTTTTGCCCCTTGCGGAGATTTATCGCCATAAAATTACCTCACTTATTGTAACCTAAACCTTCAACAAATTCATTGATATTCGCGTTGCTCTTAATCATCGGCTCAACAAAACTGCGCCAGACATTTAAAACAATCACGCGCGGATTTTCAGTATCTTCAAGGGCTTCAGTCAGCGCATCGGAAAATTCCTCCTGCGTAGAAACCGCCTCAGCTTTAATCCCGAAACTTTGCGCGTAACCAACAAAATCCATTTGATAATCGAACTCGCAGGCAATGTAGCGCTCATTGAAATTAACTTTCTGCAGCTGGCGAATCATACCAAGGCTTGTGTTGTTAATAATCAGCGAAATTACAGGGAGTTTCAGCCGCGCGATTGTGTAATATTCGTTGCCGGTCATTTTAATTCCGCCGTCGCCGGTAACACAAATAACGCGCCGCTTTTTACCAAACGCAACTTGAGCGCCCATCGCCGCCGGTAAACCAAATCCCATTGTACCCAAGCCGCCCGAAGTTAACCAAGTGCGCGGCTCTTCGACGTGCGAATGTAAAGCCGCCCACATTTGATGTTGTCCGACGTCCGTTGCATAAGCGTAATTTTTACCAGCAGTCTTTTTCGCAATTTGATGAATCGCCCACGGCACTGTCAGCCGGTTAACTTGATAGTCATAATCAAATTCTTCGCGCCAATTTTCAATCTGCCGCCACCAATCCTGTCGCGCAGGAATTGCCTCGTGCCGCATTAACAAATTCAGAATAACTTTCATATCGCCCGCCAGTCCCAAACTTCCGGCGATATTTTTATCAATTTCAGCGGGGTCGATGTCGATGTGAATAAATTTTTTGGACTGCGTATATTTATTGACGTTGCCGGTTTGCCTGTCGCCGAATCTGCTGCCAATGGCGATAACCAAATCAGCCGCCGCGATTGTATTGTTAGCCGCTTTTTTACCGTGCATACCGGCGAAACCTAAATTCTGCGGGTGACTATAGGGAACAGCGCCGAGTCCCATTAAAGTTTGAACGACTGGCAGATTAAATTTCTCGATGAACTGAATAATTTCTTTGGACGCACCGGCAGAAATAGCTCCGCCGCCAACAATCGCCGCGGGACGTTCCGCCTTAGCAATTTCTTCAGCCGCCTCTGCCGCGCAAATTATAAAATCAGCGTCCGGTTTGCCGGAAATTTTTTCTTCAATAACCAACGGCTTATAATCGATTTCGGCGAAAAAAATATCTTGCGGAATGTCGATTAAAACAGGACCGCGCCGCCCGCTCATTGCAATTTCAAACGCCTGCCGCACCGTATCAATCAATTTCCGCGCGTCTTTAACTTTGTAATTCATCTTGGTAATCGGCATGGAAATATCGAGAATATCAGTTTCTTGGAAAGAATCGCGCCCCAATAAATTCGTGCTGACTTGACCGGTAATCGCCAAAATCGGAATTGAATCAGCAAACGCCGTTGCAATTCCGGTAACAAGATTTGTCGAGCCAGGACCGGAAGTAGCCAAACAGACACCGACCTTGCCAGTCGCCCGCGCGTAACCGTCAGCCGCATGCGCCGCGTTTTGTTCGTGCGTAACCAGTATATGCTTTATATCAGTCTGATTTAAAATTTCGTCGTACAGCTTCAAAATTACGCCGCCTGGGTATCCAAATATTGTATCAACGCCTTGCTCGCGCAGGCATTCCAAAATTGCTTGCGCTCCATTCATCTTCATTGAATCACTTCCCCAAAATTTTTAAGTACGTTGATTATAATTGGGCTAAAAAAATTTGTAAAGCCGCGCCGATAAGATTAAACGAACATTAAAATTAGATTAGAAAATTGCGTCCTACTTGACAAACCAAAAACGGGGGGGGGTATAATTGATTTACAATAAAATATTTTTCTAGGTCTAGGAAGGATGATTTTTATGGACGCAATGAAATTTGATATTCAGATGTTTGCAAGATTGATAACGGGTACTTCAGCTAGTGATCTTCTTATAGCTTCAGTTGATAATTGCGAGGTTTATGGTGTGGGAGGAGATGACATTTTTAGTAGTCACAATAAAAATTTCGTTTTGATGATGGGCGCTGAAGGCGATGATAAGATTCTCAACACTGGCGGCTCAAATATTACCCTTTGGGGTGAGGCGGGCAATGATACCATTAATAACAAAGACGGCTCAAATGTTAAAATAGACGGCGGAGTTGGCAACGATAGCATTTATAACAATGGCGGCTCAAATGTTACAATAAATGGCAGTTTGGGCAACGATACAATTCGTAACAACGGTGGTTCAAATATTTCCATTAATGGTGGCGCTGGCGGTGGAGCTGATGTAATTAGCCTTAGCGGTTCGTCAAATGTCACTATTACGGGCGGGGGCGGCGATGATACAATTTATAACAACGGCGGTTCAAATATTTCCATTTATGGTGGCGCTGGCGGTGGAGCTGATGTAATTAGCCTTAGCGGTTCGTCAAATGTCACTATTATGGGCGGGGGCGGCGATGATACAATTTATGGGACTAGTGGCACCACTGTTTTGTATCAATACCCCAATGAATTTTCTAGCGGCAACGGTAATGACGTTATTTATAATTTTAATTCAAATGATGTCTTGCAAATTTCCGATAGCTATTCAACTATGACAAGTGGCAACGATATAATTGTGAATGTTGGTAATGACTCAATTCGTTTGAAGAATGCGGCAGGAATTTCTCTTCATATCAATGAAAGTGCAGACGTTGAAAATAATTCAAGTTCCGTTGGTAGTGATTCGCGCGACTTTTTTGTTTATGCAAATGGCGACGGCAACCGGACGATTAGTAATTTCAAAGCTGGTTCAAGTAATAATAGCGATGTTGTTTATTTGCAGGGCAATTTGGGCACGATTGAACGCGAAGGTAACACTGTCACGGTAAATGGCGCAAGTGGCGGCTCTCTCGTTATTGAAACTGATTTTTCAACTGATGAAGCAATTTTGTACACGATTGACGGTACGAACATAGGCGCAGCGAAATTGGCAGATTCGACGAACACGCTTTACTACGACAAAAATGTTTACCATTTCAGATTTAACGACAACGCGGGCAGATTGTTTTATTGGGGCAATGAAGATGTAACAATAGCGCTGGACAATTCCACTGCTCAAGATTACGTTGGATTAAAAACCATAATTACCAAGAGCGATACTGAAAAAGCACAGGGTAACTTACGGCTGATTGGCAACGATTTGGACAATGAGATTTATAGCGGCGCAGGTAACGATACATTGACTGGCGGCTCCGGCGCTGATAGATTTTATTGGGGCAATGGCGACGGCTACGATATAATCACCGACGCCGAGAACGCTGATATTATCGACTTGTACAATGTCAGTATTAACGATGTTGCAGAGCTGAATACAAGCAATGGCGGAATTTCTGTAAGACTGAATGACGGCTCGCAGTTAACAGTAAACAGCCAAGATGCTACTTTCCAATTGGCGGACGATACGCGCTGGAAATATCAAGGCGGCAATTGGCAACAACAAGCATAATCAACATATCAACTAAAAAGGCGCGCACGGACGCGCGCCCTCCCGCGCCAAGTCACGTGATGTGACTTCTGCGCGGCGCTTTTCTTTGCTAGGCGTTTCTTTTCCGGAAAAGAAATGCCGATATTTATTTGCCACAAATTTTCAATCGACATTTAGCAACAGATTTGCTAAGATACAAAAAACTGCAAAGGCGGCGATTGTAATGAATACTCAAACTGTCAAGGGTAAAATTCTAGTTATGGTTCTTCCTATTGTGGCAATCGGGTTAATTTTGATGGCGGTAATCATTTTCCGTTATGCGAGTAGCGCGTTTGAAAACCAAATCATTGAAAGCAACACAAACAACGTCCGTGAAGTTGGCGAAGGCGTCAGCGAATGGCTCGATAAGCGAATGTTGGAAACTGCGGAAACCGCGGCGACTTATGGCGCGAAAAATTCTAACGCTGAACTTATGAATCAGAATAGCATTTATCGGTTGCAACTTATGAATCAGCGTTATCCCAATGTTTATGATTCCGTGAGCTGGGGACCATTCGATGGTTCGGGCGTTTTGTACGGGCAAACTTCCAGCGGTTTCAAGGAAATGCACAATGCCGATAAAGCCTGGTACAAACAGACAATGACGGGCGCGCAGGATTCTTTTATGTCTTCGCCGGTAGTTTCTCAAGCGACGGGCAAAATCATTGTGAACAGCATAGCCGTTGCTCGAAATAATTCCGGTCAGCCGACTGTTATGGTTTTGGCGGCTATTTACGTTCAATCCGTTATCGACAAAGTTAATTCAATTAAACTCGGCAACAAGGGTTACAGTTTGCTCGTTTCCAAAGAGGGCGTGTACATTGTAAATCCGGACGAAGACGCAATTATGCATAAAAATATTTTGAAAGAAACAGATCCGGCGCTTGTCGAACTTGGCAGGAGAATGTTAAGCGGCAGCGGCGGCGTTTATCATTTTACATTGGCGGGAAATAAAATGATGGCGTTTTACAATCCGATACAATCAACCGGCTGGGGAATGGCAACTTTAGCCTACGAAGATGAAATTTTCGCACCGGTAAATACAATGTTAAAAATAATGGCGGGAATTTCGATTTTGCTGTTGGCGTTAATTTCGGGCGGCGTCTTATTCACAATCAACAAAGTAATGAAACCGCTGAGCGTCATGATGGAAGAAATGCATTTGTTATCGCAGGGCGATTTCCGCGAAAGAAATTTAGCAATCGAATCGAAGGACGAATTGGGATTATTGGCAACGGCGGTAACCGAAATGCGCAAGAGCGTAGCAAAAGTTATGCGCTCAGTAAATTCTTCGGCGGAAAGTTTATCGCAATCGGCGGAAACTTTGAACGCCACAACCGACCAATCGGCTAAGGCGGCAAATCAAATCGCGCAGTCCGTCACGAAAGTCGCGGAAGGCACAAATCAGCAATTAGAGGCTGTAAACGCCACGGCAGATTTAATCGGATTTTTGAATGAGGCAATTCAAGTAACGGCGACGGAATCTACCGACGCGGCGGCGAAAAGTAATCACGCGTCAGAAATTGCAAAAAAAGGCGGCGAAACTCTCAACGCTGCTATCGAGCAGATAAAATCCATTGAGCGTTCCACCGCACAAACTACTAAAACTGTTACGGCTCTTGGTGAAAATTCCAGCCAGATTGGGCAGATTGTTGACACTATCGCCGGTATCGCCGACCAGACGAATTTACTTGCGTTGAATGCGGCTATTGAAGCGGCGCGTGCCGGTGAGCAAGGCAGGGGCTTTGCTGTTGTTGCGGACGAAGTTAGAAAATTGGCGGAGTCCAGCCAAGAGGCGGCTCATCAAATTTCAGATTTAATCAAAGTCACGCAGGAAGGCACTAACAAAGCGGTTGACGATATGGCAAAAGGCGTTGAAGTCGTTCGAGTCGGCGCGGAAAATATTATGCAAATGGGCGCTGCCTTCAGAGAAATTATTGATATCGTCGAGCAGGTTAGCGCGAAAATGCAGGATATTTCTATGGCGACCGGCAATATGGCTGAGAGCGGCGCGGAAATTGTTCGGCACGCGAAAATTATTGAAGACGCCAGTAAAATTGCCACGCAGGAAACCGAAAATGTCAGTGCGGCGACTCAAGAGCAAACTGCATCTGTTCACGAAATTTCCGAATCCAGCAACGACCTTTCGCGTATGGCGAGCGAACTTCAGCAAGAAATTAATAAGTTTAGGATTTAGGGATTTAACCCCCTAACCCCTAGCTCCTATCTCCTAAATCTTGAATCTGCTGACTTGCGTCATTAAATGCTTAGCGTTATCTTCGGAAATATTCATCTTCTTGAGAATTTCGTGGGCATTTTCAGCCATCGCATTAACTTTTTCTGAAATCAGCGAATTGCCAATGGCGCTCTCTTGTGTGGAAGTTGCAATTTCTTCAACGGCGCTTGTCATATTTTGAATAGAATTTGCAAGATTCGTCGCGCGCTCGTTGGACTGCCGCGCCCAATCTTTGACGTATTCGGCGTCCTTTTTGTATTGGTCGGCAGTTTCGCCCATTTCCTTGTAATCCTTGTTGACGGTATCGTCGATAAATTTCAAAACTTCAAATGCACCGTTAGACAGCTCATTAACCGAAGTAGTAACTTGATTGGTGAGCTGTTTAATATTTTCTGCGGAAGTAGCGGTTTGTTCAGCGAGCTTTCGAACTTCATCGGCAACGACCGCAAAACCGCGCCCATGTTCACCTGCGCGAGCGGCCTCAATCGCGGCGTTGAGTGCAAGCAAGTTGGTTTGTTCAGCAATTTCAACAATTTCTTTGGTAAAGCGCTCAATGTCCGTGACAACCTGCGCAGATTCAATCGCCTTTTCAAGCGAAGATTTTGTTTGCCCGTACAGTTGCTCAGAAACTTTGATAGACTGATTTGTATTTTCGCGAAGTTTAGCGGCGCGTTCGTCAATTTCATTCGCGTAAGATTCACTGCGCATTGATTCTTTCGACGTATTTTGAATTTCGCCGTTGACTTGCCCGCCCAGATTTTGAATATCTAAAGTCGTTGAGGCGGTTTTTTCCGTACCGTCAGCAATTTCTTTCGCGATAACTGCAACGTCGTCCGTGTTCAAATCCAATTCCTTGATAAGTTCTTGAACTTCCTCCGCCATAACAACAGATTTTTCGGCGGTATCACGAACGCTTTTCAGAATTTCGCGCAGTCCAACCTGCATTTTACTAAGCGCGTGTACAACAGTTCCAATTTCGTCGCCGCGTTTCATAAGTTCTTCCGGAATTTCGCGGTTCAATTCGCCCTTAGCAATGCCGTCAAGTTCTTCAATCGCACGTCCGAGCGGGTCAGCAATATCGCGAGAAATGACAAACGCCGCGCCAATTCCAAATAAAAGCCCCAGCGCAATTATAAATGCAAATATGCGAATAGATAAATCGTAACGCTCGTTGTTCGCCTCGAAAAGATTTTTGCCCTGCACGACGTTATTCGGCGTAATTTCATTCAAATCGTCGGCAACTTGACGCACTATCATTAAATTTTTGTATAAATTAATTCTGTCATTGGGCGCTAAATTTTGAGTAGCTCTTACGGCGGCGTCAGCTTTGTCAAGGTGGTCAAATAAATTTCCGAGAAGGGCATCCATTTTTTCGCTGCGGGTAATGTCATTGAGTTTTTCGGCGTTAACTCTGATATTTCCTAAGCGAGCAAGAATATCTTCCTGCAAAACGCCGCGGTCGACGCCATTTCCGCCCAGCAAAATATAAACAATGTCAACGTCGATATAGCGAAAATGCCCGTTAGCGTCATTAATAAATTGCGTAGCCATCAAATTTGAGCGGTACATTTCATCAAGAGAATCTTTCGCCCGACTGTTAAACATAACGCCAACCGCGGCAACAGCGCAGATTATTGCAATCATAACCACAGAAAAATATAAAATTTTCGCCCGCACGGATAATTTATGCAGCATAGCACTCACCTCTTATTTTCTAAATTGAGCAAGATTTTCGCGCGTTATTGAAGTGAACGGCACAGAAATATCATTGGGAGTTTCGCCGCGGTTAATTTGGTCAAGAATCGTCACAACGCCGTTAGCCTGCGCGATGCCGTCCTGTTTAATGGTCTGAGCCAATTCACCCGTAGCAACCGCGTCAAGCGCCTCGTCAACCGCGTCAACGCCCGAAACTAAACAGCCTTGCAAACGATTAGCCGCTTTGAGAGCAATAATCGCGCCAAAAGCCATTTGGTCATTGCCGCAAACTACCGCGTCAATTTTCGGGAAAATGCTGAGCCACGTTGACATAATTTTCATAGCCTCAACTTTGCTGTACCTGCCGTCCTGCATATCAAGAATATTTAAATCGGGGCGGCGCGAATTTATTTCAGTGCGAAAACCTTCCCAACGTTGCTGTGAACTGCCAAGGTTGCTCGTGCCTTCCAGATAAACGATATTAGCGCCTTGCGGGAGTCTCTGCGCCATAAATTCAGCCTGAAGTTTGCCGGCTTCGTATTCGTCGGAATATGAGCGGTAACGTTTGCCGCCGTTAGCGTCGCGGTTTACAGTTACAACCGGAATGTGCGCCTTTTCTGCGCGATCTACCAGCGGAATAATCCCGTCGCCGTCAATCGCCAGCAAAACTATCGCCTTAGCCCCGCTGTCAATGGCGTCTTTCATTTGGTCGATTTGCAAATTGCTATCGCCGCGGGCGTCGAAAAATTCAAGATTCAAGCCCTTAGCCTCAGCGCCGCGTGCAATTTCTTCGCGAATCAATTTGCCGCCGAATGCGTCGGTGTTGTCGAAATTGAGATAGGCAATTTTACCGCTGCTTGAGCCGCCGCCTCCGCCGCAACCTGTCATTAGCGCACCGGCGAGGAATGTTCCGGCGATTAAGCTTAGATATTTGTTCATCGGATTGGCGTTTTTTATTAGGGGATAGTGCACTAATCCCTAACCACTAGCCCCTAACCCCTAAACAAAGCGCCGCTCACTTCCTTTCGTGTAAAATTAGAGGCGCGCGCAAATAATTTCCGTGGCTTCGTTCGTGCCAACTTTTTTGAAACCGTCTTGATAAATATCAGCCGTACGATAACCGTCAGCCAAAGTTTTATCAACCGCCGCTTCAATCGCCTGTGCCGCTTCTTCAGCATTTAAACTGTAACGAAGGAGCATTGCCGCGCTTAAAATCGTACCCATCGGATTCGCAATATTTTTCCCCGCAATATCCGGCGCGCTGCCGTGTATCGGCTCATAAAAACTGGTGAGTTCGCCAATCGACGCGGAAGGCATTAAACCAATCGAGCCGCCAATAACCGACGCCTCATCGCTCAAAATATCGCCGAACATATTTCCCGTCACGATAACGTCAAACTGTTTCGGATTTACCGCAAGCTGCATAGCGGCGTTGTCAACGTACAGATGATTAACTTCAACGTCCGGATAATTTTTCGCCATATCATTAACCACGCGCCGCCACAATCTGGATGACGCCAAAACATTTGCCTTGTCGACTGAAGTTAATTTCTTGCGACGTTTCTGCGCAGATTCAAAGCCGAGTTTTACAATCCGTTCAATTTCGGGAACTGAATAAATTTCCGTGTCATACGCGCGTTCAACGCCGTCAACAATTTCAGCTTCGCGGCGCGGTCCAAAATAAATACCGCCAACCAATTCGCGCACAATCAGCAAATCTGAACCGCTTACAAGTTCCGGTTTGAGCGGCGAACCGTCAATCAGCGCGTCATAAACTTTCACGGGGCGCAAATTCCCATACAAACCTAAACCTTTGCGCAAACCAAACAAAGCTTTTTCTGGGCGTTTATCCACCGGCAAATTGTCCCACTGCTTGCCGCCAACCGCGCCAAATAAAACAGCGTCAGCCGCTTTGCAGGCGTCAAGAGTTTCTGCGGGCAACGGTTCACCAAATTTATCGTAGGCAGTGCCGCCAGCGTCGCGTTCCTCAAATTCCAAGCCAAGATTAAATTTCGCGTCGATTTTCTTCAAAACTTCAACCGCCGACGCCGTAACTTCCCTACCAATGCCATCGCCAGGAATAACGATAATCTTCTTCATTATATTCGCTCCTTTACCAATCGGAAAATTTTTGTTAAAATTATTGTAGCATATTTCTTTGAGAAAGGCGATTTAATTATGAAAAAAATTACAGTGCAACACGTAGCCGAAGTTATGAATAGAATTGCGCCGCGGCAACTCGCCGAAGAATGGGACAATCCTGGTTTACTGGTCGGCAGTTTCGACGCGCCCGTGGAAAAAATTTTTGTTTGCCTTGACGTCAATGATAATGTTGTGAATGACGCGGTTGAATTTGGCGCGCAGTTGATTATCGCGCATCACCCGCTGATTTTTCGCGCAGTAAAAAATTTCCGCACGGATTTACCGCTCGGCAAAAAATTGGTGGCGCTGATTAAAAATGACGTTGCGGTTTTCGCGGCTCATACGAATTTGGACAGCGCGATTGGCGGCGTCAATGATGTACTCGCTGAAAAAATCGGGCTGATTGACGTTAAAAATTTTGGCGACGAAGAAATTTCTTTAGGCAGAATTGGCAAATTGCCGGAAAAAATGACTGCGCGAGAATTTGCGGCTCACGTCAAGAAAAGTTTAAATGCAGGAAGTGTGCGGCTGATTGATGCGGGCGATTTTCTGATTGAGAAAGTTGGGCTTTGCAGCGGCGCGGGCAGCGATATTATTTCAAAGGCAAAATTTTTCGGCGCTCAAGCGTTTGTCACGGGCGATGTTAAATATCACGAAGCGCAGAGTGCGATTGACAGCAAAATTCACGTTATCGACGCGGGACATTTCGCGACGGAATTTCCGATTGTTCATGCATTGGCGGAGAAATTGGCGGCGGAATTTGAAAAGCTTGATTACAAAATAAAAATCGCGGAAGATAAAACCTCCCGCGACGTTTTTGAAACGGTATGACAAGTTGTCAGGGACAAGTAAAAACCACTGACCACTTTCCACTGTTCACTGACCACTCTTCTTGTAGCGCTTGTTGAACTTTTCGATACGACCGCCGGCTTTGACATCGCGCTGACGACCGGTAAAAAACGGATGACATTTGGAGCAAACATCAACGCGCAATTCTTTTTTTGTAGAGCCGGTTTTGAAAGTGTTGCCGCAACCGCAAATGACAGTTGCCTCATAATATTTCGGATGAATTTTATCTTTCAAAATGAACACCTCGAATTCTAAAAAAGTTGACGCGCAAATAGCGCAGGGTGTATTATACACGTTGCAGAAATGCTTTGCAAGATTTTTTGAAAATTAAGGAGCTAAAAATATATGGCAGATAATAATATGCGTTGTACGATTTGCGGCAGAAGGCTGAAAATGCAGAGCCAGTACGACGTGCCGATTTACGACCCGAATACCGGTTTCACAGTTTGCCGAAATTGCATTAAAGAAATTAATCATTACCTCGAAGAAGAAGATCACCGCCGCTTTCACGAATTGAAAAAAACTTTCGCCGATAAAATTGGCGCTGTCATTGAAAAAAATAAGCCGCACGTTATCAAAGAATATCTCGACCAGTTCATTATCAAACAGGAACGCGCGAAAAAAATTTTGTCCGTGGCGGTTTACAACCATTACAAGCGCATGAAGTACGATTACGAACACGCCGACAGCGACGACGAAATTGACAAATCGAACGTGATTATCATGGGACCGACGGGTTGCGGCAAAACGGCTATGCTTAGTCATTTGTCGAAATTGCTGGATATTCCATTCGCAGTAACCGACGCGTCGAGTTTGACTGAGGCGGGCTTTGTGGGCGCTGACGTCGAAGTTGCGGTTAGAAATTTGTATTACGCCGCTGGACAAAACATCGAAAAAACCGAGCACGGCATCATCTATCTTGACGAATTTGACAAAATCGCACGCAAATCCGGCGAAAATAATTCGATAACCGCCGACCCTGGACACGAAGGCGTTCAGCAAGGTTTGTTGAAAATGCTGGAAGGCAGCGTTGTAGAATTTACGGCGCGCGGGCAACGTAAGCACCCCGAAGCTCCGACTATTAAAGTTAATACGAAAAATATTTTGTTTATAGTGGGCGGCGCGTTTGTGGGCATTGATAAAATTGTCGCGCAGAGAATCCGCAAGGGCGAAGCCAGCTTAGGTTTTGGCGTCGATATTCAGCCCAAAGAAGATAACGACGAAAAATTTAATGAGCTGATTCACCAAGTGCGCCCCGAAGATTTAATGAAGTACGGAATTATTCCGGAAATAATTGGGCGTTTGCCGGTAATTTGCACGCTGGAAACTTTGGACGAACATTCGCTGTTTCGAATTTTAACCGAGCCGAAAAATGCGCCTGTCAAGCAATATCAAAAATTGCTGGCGATGGACAATGTTCAGCTTGAATTTGAAGAAGCGGCGCTTTTGGCGGTTGCGAAAAAGGCGATTGAGCGCAAAACCGGCGCGCGTTCGCTGAAGGGAATTATCGAAGACACAATGCTCGATGTAATGTTCGATATACCGAAATCGGAATTGCCGCGCAAAGTCATTGTTACCGAAGAATGCGTAAACGACGGCGCAGAGCCTAAAGTTATTTTCCTTGAAGATGAAGAGCCGCTAGCTGAGGCGGCAAATTAAATGCGCTATTACAGGATTAAAATTGAGCCTGGCGATAAACCGACGATTTTTGACAGCAAAATTGGCGGCGTGGCTTATTGGACGTCTGATAAAAATTATCCGGTCGGCGCTAATGGTAAGCCGCTTTTTCTGCTGGCTCAGATTAATTTTGAGAGATTTAATTTCGAGCCGCCCTTGCAAAATGCCGGTATGTTGCAATTTTTCATTTCAGACGATGATTTAATGGGCGCAGATTATGAAAATCCGACGGCTCAGAAAAATTTCCGCGTCATTTATCACGAAAGAATTGATTATCAAACTCGCGACGAATTGAAACTTCCGCACAATGAGCAGGCTGAATGTTTGCCCGTCTATGGCGAATTAAAAATTTCATTCAGCAAAGAAATCGGCGACGGTTCGGAACATAATCCGCCGTATCACCAAATTTTTGGGCGACCATTTTTCACGCAGGACGATCCGCGGAGCGACGATTCAGAATTTGATACCTTGCTCTTGCAAATTGATTCTGAAGGCGAATATGTTTTGTGGGGCGATATGGGCGTTGGAAATTTCTTCATTCGGCGGCAAGATTTAATCGATAAAAATTTCAGCGATGTGCTTTACAACTGGGATTGTTGCTAATAAAAAAAAGGCGCTCAAGGACGAGCGCCCCCGCGGCGCGCTAGTCACGTGATGTGACTAATGCGCCGCCTTTTCTTTGCCAGCGTTTCTTTTGAAAAAGAAATGCTGATTAATGTTTATTTTTTCGTCGAAGTTTTTGCAGTGGGTTTAGCGACAACTTCCTCGATAATATCAACGAGCGCAATTTTCATGACGTTCATGACTTCAGACAAAACCGCATTATACAAATCGCCGCCGTCAACTACGCCGCGTCCATTTTCCGTGATAAAAAATTTTTTTGGTGTGTCATTTGCCTTCAATGCGGCGTCAATTTTTTCGCTGATAATTTTTTCAAGTTGCTCCTTGTTCACAATAGTCACGCTCCAAATTTTTTCGACGATTTTATCAAATAATCAATCAATCGTCAATCGAAGTTGAGCGCGGATAAATATCTTTCGCCGGTATCCGGCAACAACGCGACGATAGTTTTCCCTGCGTTTTCTGCGCGAGAGGCAACAACTTTAGCCGCAAAAGCCGACGCGCCGCTCGAAATTCCAACGAGCAAACCTTCAACGCGCGCAATTTCTTTCGTGGTGTCAATCGCCTCTTCATTTTTAACGCGGACAATTTCATCATAAATTTTCGTATTGAGTGTATCGGGAACAAAGCCCGCGCCGATACCTTGAATCTTATGAGCGCCCGCCTTGCCAGTGGAAAGAACCGGCGAACTATCCGGCTCAACAGCTATAACTTTAATTGCAGGATTTTTCGACTTCAAAAATTCGCCAACGCCAGACAAAGTGCCGCCAGTGCCAACGCCCGCAATGAAAATATCAACTTTGCCGTCGGTATCAGCCCAAATTTCCGGACCAGTAGTATTTCTGTGGCATTCCGGATTCGCAGGATTCACAAATTGCCCAGGAATAAAACTATTTTTAATTTGCGCGTGAAGTTCCTCAGCTTTGGCAATCGCGCCCTTCATACCCTTAGCGCCTTCAGTCAAAACTAATTCCGCGCCGTACGCCTGCAAAATTTTCCGCCGCTCAATGCTCATAGTCTCCGGCATCGTGATAATAATTTTGTAACCGCGCGCCGCCGCTACCGCTGAAAGTCCAACGCCTGTATTGCCGCTCGTCGGTTCAATAATCGTCGTGCCTTTCGTAAGTTTGCCTTCGCGCTCGGCTTTGTCAATCATCGCCCAAGCAATTCTGTCCTTGACGCTGCCAGCCGGATTAAAATATTCCAACTTCGCAATGACTTTCGCCTTCAAATTATTCACGCGCTCCAAATTGCTCAAATGAAAAAGCGGCGTCCGTCCAATTAACTCTTGAAAATTCTCATAAACCATAAAATTTTTCCTCCTAACAAAAATCACTATTCCCTTTTCCCTTTTCACTAGCCCCTAATCAAATTCCTTCGCCGTCCAAACCGGTGAATCTATGTTGAATCGTGCGCTCAATTTGAACGACGCGACCTTTCTGAATTTTGATAACCAGCCGCCCATACGCCAGCGTTGAAAATTCTTTGCTGATTTTATTTTTGAGATTGACGCAGAGTTCCTCGCTCCAATCCGGCAATTCATTATCCCAATCCGCCAAGCGCCGCCGCTGATTAACTTCAACCTGCATCAAATAGCAGTCCTGCGCGACAAATATTATTTCGCCGCTACGAATTTTTTTCAATTCCGAAATTGCGAAGTTTAAAACTTCCTCCGGTATTTCGCCGAGATTTATCTTTCTACTCATAACATCTCCCACATTTTTAATCAAATTTTAATGTTTATCGGCAGGATTATAAATCATTTAATCGAAATAATAAATCAAATTTTTGGAGGTGGTTCTCATGAAACAAACTGTATTAACGGTTTTATTGACTGCGGTGTTAATTTTTTCTGGGGGGGGGTAGCCGAGCCTAGCTATGCTGAAGCGCGCGAAGTTTTTGTTGGTACTTTCGGAATGAGCGATGTATACATTTTCACTGAAAGCATCAACATCCGAAACCGCAACCCGCTTGAATTTTCGTGCCAGACACACTGGATTGGAACAAGAAACAAAAATGTCAATTCCTACCACAACCTTAACTTCTTCGCAAGAAATGGATACATTTATGGAAGCACCGATGGTTCAAGTGCCTACAATGTTGATACTTATGATTGGTCACGGGCTATTTATCTTTTGATTCGCAATAATCTATAAGTCTCTCATCAAACATACACGTTCAGCAGGGCGACCTGCTTTTTTTATTGTAGTCGATTTTTTAACGCCGCATTCAAAATTATCACGGCGAAAATATTTACTGCCGCCATTATCGCGCTCTGAGTTAATTCTTTCGTTGTCGATTAAATCACCTGCTTAATAAATCTTTTATCAGTGATGCCCTTAAACGCAAAAAAACCCGCGAATTCCAAACTCGCCGGCTTTCGATTTCGAATCACCAAATTTTTCGCAATGATAATAAATTCGCCGCACTTTGTCAAGGCAATTTCTATTTGCCAAATCTGAATAAAAAATGTAAAATAGCAGAAATTTTTACAGGAGAGATTTATTTGGATTTTATAAAAGTGCGCGGCGCTCGCGTCCACAACTTGAAAAATATTGACGTTGAAATTCCGCGCGAAAAATTTGTAGTGATAACCGGCGTCAGCGGCAGCGGTAAAAGTTCCCTCGCATTTGATACGATTTACGCTGAAGGGCAACGCCGCTATATGGAAAGTCTTTCCAGTTACGCGCGCCAATTTCTTGGTTTGCCAGATAAGCCCGACGTTGAATTAATCGAAGGCTTGAGCCCCGCCATTGCCATTAACCAAAAAACCACGAATAACAATCCGCGCTCGACTGTCGGCACTGTTACTGAGATTTATGATTATCTGCGGCTGCTTTTCGCGCGCATTGGCAAACCGCACTGTCCAAAATGCGGCAAGCCTGTTACCGCCCAAAGTCTCGACCAAATTCTCGCGCAGATTTTGAAATTGCCCGAAGGCACACGATTTACTTTGCTTGCGCCGATTGTCAATCAGCAGAAAGGCACTCACAAAGAAATTTTTTTGTGCGCGTGCAAGTTGACGGCGAACTGCGCGACCTTGACGACGAAATTAAGCTTGCCAAAACTAAAAAACATTCGATTGAGCTGGTTGTCGACCGGCTGGTTATTCGCGAAGGGATTCGTTCGCGCCTGGCTGATTCGCTTGAAACCGCGCTGAAATTCGGCAACGGCGTTGTTTTTGCGAAAACTGACAATGAAACTTTGACATTCAGCGAAAAAAATGCTTGCGTCGATTGCGGAATCAGTTTGCCGGACATTGAGCCGCAACTTTTTTCGTTTAACAGCCCGCGCGGCGCTTGCGAAAAATGCGGCGGCTTGGGCAGGATTTTTAAACAGCTGAATTGGGAAAGTATGTTTGAATGGATGCAGGCAGTTCACGAATTTAAGACAAACGAAGACGGCTTTGAACTTTGCCCCGATTGTCACGGGCAGCGCTTGAATCCGGTTGCACTGGCGGTTACTGTTGGCGAAAAAAATATCGCGCAGGTTGTAGATATGTCGGTGGAACGTTGCGGGAAATTTTTCATTGAATTGGAAAATCAGCTTGACGATACCGATAAAAAAATTTCGCGGCAGGTTTTGAAGGAAATTAAATCGCGGCTGAAATTTTTATGCGACGTTGGACTGGATTATTTAACTTTGTCGCGTAAATCTGCAACTTTGAGCGGCGGCGAATTTCAGCGAATCAGATTGGCGACGCAAATTGGCTCTGCTTTAACCGGCGTGCTTTACGTTTTGGACGAGCCTTCAATCGGTTTACATCAGCATGACAATCAGAAACTTTTGGAGACGCTTAAAAATCTGCGCGATTTGGGAAATACTTTGCTTGTGGTCGAACACGACGAAGAAACTATGCGGGCGGCTGATATGCTCGTTGACATTGGGCGCGGCGCTGGCAAAAATGGCGGCGAAGTTATCGCGCAGGGCACGCTCAAAATCCAAATTCATTAACCGGCGAATATTTGAGCGGGCGGGCGAAAATTCCTGTTCCCGCTAATCGTCGTGCGGCGAAAAATTTTATCAGCTTTGAAAATCTTAACGCCAATAATCTTAAAAATCTTGCCGTGAAAATTCCGCTCGAAGTTTTGACGATTATAACCGGCGTCAGCGGCAGTGGCAAATCGACGCTCATTGACGAAATTGTTTACCCGCGCTTGATTAAAGACGCTGAAACATTAAAAAAATTTGGCGTGAGTACGATTATTAAAATTGACCAAGATCCGATTGGGCGCTCGCCGCGCTCGAATGTTGTGACGTACACGAAAATTTTTGACAGGATTAGAAATTTATTCGCTGAAACGCAGGGCTCGAAGATTCGCGGCTACAATTCCAGCCGATTCAGTTTCAATGTCAAGGGCGGGCGCTGTGAGACTTGCAGCGGCAACGGCGTTTTGAAAATCCCGATGAATTTTTTGCCCGATGTTTATGTGACGTGCGACGTTTGCAAGGGCGCGCGCTTTAACGCTGAGACGCTCGAAGTCAAATACAAGGGTAAAAATATCGCCGAAGTTTTGAGCATGACGGTTGACGAGGCGCTTGAATTTTTCGGCAATGTTCCTGGTATTGCGCGAATGTTGCAGGTTTTACAAGATATTGGGCTTGGCTACATTGAGTTGGGGCAACCGGCGAATACGTTAAGCGGCGGCGAAAGTCAGCGCGTGAAATTGGCGGCTCAGTTGGCGCGCCCGATTACTCAGCTGAAAAATATTTATATTATGGACGAACCGACGACGGGCTTGCATTTTGACGACGTGAAAAAATTGATTGGCGTAGTTCAGCGGCTGGTTGAGCGCGGCGACAGCGTAATTATTATTGAGCATAATCTTGACGTGATTAAAAGCGCGGATTATATTATAGACTTAGGACCGGACGGCGGCGACCGCGGCGGCGAATTGGTTGCATTTGGCACGCCGGAGCAGGTCGCGCAGGTTGAAAATTCCTACACCGGTCAAGCTTTAAAAAATATTTTGGAAAGGGGCGTTTAAATGCGAGTTGTGCCTTATGAGCCGAGATTTAAAAATGATTTTGTCGAAATGAACAAGGCTTGGATTAGAGATATGTTTGTGCTTGAGGCGGAAGATATTTCGTTTTTCAATAATTTTGAGGAAATGCTCGCGCAGGGCGGCGAAATTTTTTTCACGCTGGACGATAACGATAAAGTTTTGGCGTGCTGTTTGATTGGACCGATGGCTGATGGTGAATGGGAAATTGCAAAATTCGCGTCGACTGGCGAAGTTAAGGGCGCGGGTACTTTGTGCCTTCAAGCGTGTATCGATTATGCGCGGGCTAAGGGCATTGAAAAAATTTTGATTGTGTCGAATACAAAATGCGAGGCGGGCGTTCACCTGTACCGCAAATTTGGCTTTAATGAGATACCTGTTGACAAAGAAAAATTTCCGTTCGAGCGGGCGAATATTGCGTTTGAGAAATTTTTATGAAGGAGCGAATTTATGAGTAAATTGACATTGGAGCGCGCGAAAGAAATTTTGCACAAGCACACGACGGAGGAACATTTATTCACACACGCGGCGGCGGTTAGTGCGGCAATGGAGGCTATGGCTGAACATTTCGGCGCGGACAAGGAACATTGGGCGGCGATTGGCTATTTGCACGATGTTGACTTTGAAAAATTTCCGGAGGAACATTGCCTGCACGTGCGTGAACTTCTCGAACCGGAAGGCGTTGACGTTGAAGATATTGATACAATTATTTCGCACGCGTACGGTTTGCACCCCGTCACGGTTAAACCTACGACCGATTGTCAGAAATCTTTATTTGCAGTCGACGAACTCACGGGGATTATCCACGCGTATTCATTGATGCGTCCAGAAAAATTTGACGGCATGAGCGTTAAAAGCTTGAAGAAAAAATTCAAAGACAAGCGCTTTGCGGCGAAATGCGACCGCGAAGTTATCAATCGTGGCGTTGAAGATTTAGGTTTGCCGCTCGATACCGTTATGGAAATTTGTATTCGCGGAATGAGCGCGCACGCTGAAGAATTTTAAATTCAGTTTTTAATCATACAGTGATGGTATAATATTTAAGTCTTTTTTTGAAAGGTGGTTTCGATTTATGATTTTCCGAACGTTGGCGTTGGTGATGATGTTTATGCTGGCAAGTTCAACGAGTTTTGCGGCGATTGCTTTTCGGCAGGGAGACCAAGGCACGGAAATTGCGGAAGTGCAGGCGCGATTGGAACGGCTGGGCTATGATGTTATTGCTGACGGCGATTTTGGAATTGCGACGGTTGAGGCTGTCAAGGATTTTCAAAAAACCCACGGTATGACGGCTGACGGGCTTGTTGGCGATAAAACTTACGCGGCGTTAATGGGGCGGGCTATGCCGGAAATCAGTCGCGGCTCGAATTTAATCACGCGCCGCCTTATCAATAACGCCATGCAATATATTGGTACTCCTTACGTTTTCGGCGGCAATTCGCTTTACTATGGAATTGACTGCTCGGCTTATACTCAGCAGATTTACGCCAGCATTGGTGTTAATTTGCCGCGCACTGCAGATTATCAATTTGAATGCGGAACGCCGGTTTCTCGCGCAGATTTAATTCCTGGCGACGAAGTTTTCTTCACTACCTACACTTACGGCGCGTCTCATTGCGGCATTTACATTGGCAACGGTCAATTTATTCACGCCAGCTCAACTTACGGCGTTACAGTTTCTTCATTGAGCGACAGCTATTACAATTCCCGCTACATTGGCGCGCGCAGAATGCTTTGATTGGGGTGAAATTTTTTGATTGATAAAAATAATTATCCTTTGCGGCTTGAAGGCAGATATTGTATTCTTGAAGAAATTTCGCCAAAATATTTTCAGTGCGTTATTGATTGGCGCAATGACCCCGAAATAAATAAATTTTTGAATCAGCCCTTTAAGCTCACTATGGAACTAGAGAAAAGTTGGTACGAAAATAAATATTTGAAAGACGATACTCAAGGTTTGCTGATAATAATCGACAAAGCTACAAATACGCCGATTGGGACAACGGGCTGGACTGATATTGATTTAAAAGCGCGCCGTTGTATTAAAGGCAGACTTTTACTTGGTGATAATAAATATGGTCGACATCCGGCTTTTATGGAAGGGCTTTTTCTTGCGACGGATTATATTTACCAATTTGTTGATATTCAGTACGGGCACGTTGTCAAGGAAAATTTTAAGAGCGTGCAAAATGGCAAATGGATGGGCTTTGAGCTGAATACCGGTGAAATCCAATACCCACACGAACTTTTAGTAAACGGAATGGAACAGCAAGAATTTTATTGTACGAAAGAAATGTATTTGAAGGCGCGCAAGAGAAATTTTGAGCGATTTTTTGAGAGAACCAAATAATTCTAAGAGGAAGGGTCATATGCTGACGGGAAAAAATATTGTTGTAACCGGTTGCCTACAGGGAATTGGTAAGGCGACGCTTAAAACTTTTGCTGAAAATGGCGCGAATGTTTTTGCTTGTGCTTACGCGGCTAATGACGAATTTGAAAATTTTTGTAAAGATTTAGCTGATAAAAATGCTGTGAAAATCACGCCGATTTATTTTGATATGTCGGATAATGCCGCGGTTGTTGACGCCGCTAAAAAAATTCAGTCCGCCAAAGAAGAAATTCACGGGCTGGTAAATATTGCCGGAATTAATAAAGACGCGCTTTTTCCGATGGTGACTTACAAAGATTTGCTCGATACTTTTCAAGTAAATTTTTTCGCGCAGGTAATTTTTTCTCAGTACATTGTAAGATTGATGCAACGCAAAAAAACCGTCGGCAGTATAGTTTTTACTTCGAGTATATCGGCGCTGGACGGCAACCGCGGACAAACGGCTTACGGCGCGTCCAAAGCAGCTCTGATTGGCGCAATGAAAACTATGGCGTTGGAACTCGGAGAATTTAATATTCGCGTCAATGCTATTGCTCCTGGCGTTATAAAATCTCCTATGACTGACAAATTGCCGGAAAATATTCTTGCGTCAAAAATCAAGACAATGGATATTCCGCGTTTAGGCGAAGTCGAGGAAGTTGCTAAATTGTATCTCTTTCTGATGTCAGATTTGTCTTCGCACGTTACGGGACAAGTTATTCGCATAGACGGAGGTATGGGCTGATGAAAAACAAAATTTTGAGCGGAAAAAATATTTTGGTTACAGGCACTGCGCGAGGTATGGGGCGGCAAATGGTTGAAACTTTCGCTGAAATGAGCGCAAATGTATTCGCTCACGCCAGAAAATTTACCGAGCAACACGCCGATTATTGCAAAGAAATCGCTGACAAATTCGATACAAAAATTATTCCCGTGTACTTTGAATTGACAAACGCGGACGAAATTAAACGCGGTATTAGTGAAATTCGCGCGACAAAAATTCCGGTAAATGGTCTGGTAAATAACGCCGGTATCACGTTTAACGCACTTTTTCAAATGACTACCATGGAAGATGTCCGCAATCAATTTGAAGTCAATTTTTTTGCGCCGTTTCTTTTGACACAGTACATAGTTAAGTTGATGATTAGAAATAAAAGCGGCAGTATCGTTAATATTTCTTCGTCGGCGGCGCTGGACGGCAATTCGGGCAAATCTGCTTATGGTTCGTCGAAGGCGGCGTTACTTTGTATGACGCGCTGTCTTTCTGAAGAATTAGCGGCTAATGGGATTCGTGCCAATGCGATTTGTCCAGGCGTCACGGAAACTGATATGGTCGCAACTATGCCGGATTATGCGGTTAATCTTCAGCTCGAATCGACTTTTCTCGGCAAATTCGGCAAAGTTTCAGATATTGCGAATGTGGCGGCGTTTTTGCTATCGGATTATTCAAGTTACATTACCGGACAATTTATTCGCGTGGACGGCGGCGTGACTGAATATGGCAAGCGGCAAAGTTAGTGGGGTGAAAAAATTTTTATGTTGTTAAAAGGTAAAACTGCGATAATTACCGGCTGCAACCGCGGAATTGGCAAAGCTATCCTTGAAAAATTCGCTGAGAACGGCGCGAATATTTTTGCTTGCGCGAGAAAAGATTATCCTGAGTTCGTCGAAAATATTAATGCTCTGGCTGAAAAATACAGCGTTGAAATTACGCCAATTTATTTTGATATGACTGACGAAGACGCAATGAAAAACGCGGTTATGTCTATCAGAAAATCGCGCAGAAATATTGATATTCTTGTGAACAACGCCGGTATTCTTGCCGATTTCAATTTATTTCAAATGACGCCGGTTGAAAATATGCGCAAAGTCTTTGAAGTAAATTTTTTCGCGCAGATGAAATTGACGCAATACATTTCGCGGCTTATGAAAAATGGCAGCATTATTTTTATTTCGTCAGTAGTTGCGCTCGACGGCTCGCCTGGTCAAATCGGCTACGTCGGAAGTAAATCCGCTCTTATCGGTGCGACTAAAACTTTATCAATCGAATTGGGACAATTTAATATTCGCGTCAATGCCGTTGCTCCTGGAATTATCGAAACTGATATGGGCGATGAGCTGAATCAAGAACTTGCTCAAGATATTATCGAGCGCTCCGCCCTCAAACGACGCGGAACTCCCATTGAAGTTGCTAATACCGTTTTGTTTTTGGCTTCCGATTTGTCTAATTACATTACCGGTCAATATATTCGCGTAGACGGCGGCGCATTCGCAGGAATCGGACGGGGGGGGGGGTAATTAATCTAGATGTTAATTATATTTCTTCCTTAGCAAAAAAGATGCGGCTATCGGTCATTGAAACAGGTTACGGTGCTGGTAAAAACGGCGCACATTTCGGCGGAGCTTTGTCGGCGATTGAAATTCTTGCTTGTCTGTATGGCGGCATTATGAATAAAGATGACTGTTTTATTGCATTGTATACCGCGCTGGCTCACACGGGACATTTTCCACTCGAAGATTTAAAAACTTTTGAGCAAAACGATTCTGAACTTATTGGTCATTTGGTTATGAATCCTGCGCGAGGGATTGAATTTTCGGGCGGCAGTCTTGGAATGGGTTTATCTCAAGGCATCGGTATGGCGCTTGGATTTAGGCGGCAAAATCTTGATAATCACGTATTTGTACTTTTGGGCGACGGCGAATGTGACGAAGGCTCTGTTTGGGAAGGTGTTATGTCAGCGGCTCATTTCAAACTGGATAATTTGATTGTCATTGTCGATAAAAATAAATTGCAATCCGACGGCGAAACTTCAAGCGTTATGGATTTACAAGATTTGGCTGATAAATTCGATAGTTTTGGTTTCGACGTTTACGAAGTTGACGGACACGATATTTCTGATTTATGCGAGATTTTTACAACCACTTTAAAAAATATATTGTCGCTGATACAATCAAGGGCAAGGGCGTTTCGTTTATGGAAAATCAGTTTGAGTGGCATCATAAGGCTTTGACTGAACAGCAATATAAAGACGCACTCTCGGAGGTGAAATAAATGGCACTTGATAGGCGAATTTTAAGGACTTATTCAATGCTTGGCGAGAGTGGTTCGTTGTTCACTCAACTTGCGGAGTGTGCTAAGACTGACGAAAATATTTCGGTTTTAACTGCGGATTTGGGAAATTCCAGCGGGTTGAATAAATTTATGCGCGATTGTCCGGATAAATTTTACAACATTGGTATCGCCGAGCAAAATATGATTGGAATTGCGGCGGGAATGGCGAAAGTTGGTTTGAAAGTTTTTGCCGTGACTTTTACCACTTTTATAACTATGCGCGCTTGTGAGCAGGTTCGAGTAAATTTGGGCTATATGAAATTGCCAATTAAAATCATCGGCACTCGCGCAGGTATCATTAATGGTATTTTTGGAAATTCACATTACGCCATTGAAGATATTTCGATTATGCGCGCCATTCCGAATTTGACGATTGTTGCGCCGGCTGATGCCTTCGAGGCTGTGAAAGTTTTGGACGCGGCAATCAATTTCGACGCGCCTATGTACATTCGCTTGACGGGTAAACTCAATACGCCGATGATTTACAAGGACGATTATAATTTTGAGATTGGCAAGGCTGTTGTTCTGCGCGAAGGCTCGGACGTTGCGATTTTTTCAGTTGGCACTTTGACGGCAAACGCATTGAAGGCGGCGAATATTTTGGAGAGCAACGGTATTAGCGCGGCGGTTATCAATATGCACACGATTAAGCCGCTCGATACTGAAATTCTTGACAAATATTTTTCTACTGCTAAACTTATTGCGACTGTCGAGGAACACAGCATTATCGGCGGACTTGGCGGGGCTGTTGCCGAATACAAAGCCGGTAAAAAATCTGCGCCGCCGCAAATTTTCATTGGTCTGCCCGATATTTACGGCAAGGCGGCTGAATATGAATTTTTGCTTGACAGGTACGGTTTGACTGCGGAAAAAATTTCTGCGACGATTATTCAAAATTTGAGGGGATAATTTATGACGAATTTGGAAAAATATGATAAGGCATTTATCGACGCGTTTAACGTGGCGGCTGAAGATTTGCCGAATTTGAAATATCAAGACATAGCGGCTTGGGATTCGGTCGGTCATATGAGTTTAATGGCGAATATCGAAGATTCATTTGACATTATGATGGAAGTTGAAGACATTATGGATTTCAGCTCGTACGCGCACGGCAAGGAAATTCTGAAGGCAAATTACGAGGTTGACATTGAAGGATGATATTTGACTTAGGAAAATTCGCGGGCAACACGGCTCTTATCGCGGAAAATGAAACTCTGACGTACGAAGATTTAAAAATTCGTTCGGAAGAAATTTCAGGCGCGGCTGGCGGTCGTTGCCTTATTTTTTTATTTTGCAAAAATAGCGTTGCGTCGGTGGCGGGCTATGTCGGATTTATGAATCGCGGAATTGTGCCGCTTATGATTGACGCCGATTTAGATTTGGATTTGGTAAAAAATTTGTTGCAACTTTATCGCCCAAAATATTTATGGTTGCCGGAAAATCTGCGCGAAAATTATTCAGCCTATGAAAAAATTTATGAGCGCGACGGCTATAATTTGCTGGCGACGAACGCTGAAACTTTCGCTTTGAATGAAAAACTTGCTCTTCTGATGACGACTTCCGGCTCAACCGGCAGCCCAAAATTCGTCCGCCAAAGCTACGAAAATATTTTAGCCAATACGAAATCTATTGTTGAATACCTACAGATTGGCGAAAGTGAGCGCTCAATTACGAATTTGCCGATGAATTACGTTTACGGTTTATCGATTATCAATACGCACATTTTCAGCGGCGGCTCGATTGTCTTAACCGAAAAAACGCTGTTTCAAAAAGAATTTTGGCAGGCGCTCAAAAATAATTCCGTGACAAATCTTAATGGCGTACCTTATACATTTGAAATGTTGCAACGGCTGAGATTTTTCAGAATGGATTTGCCCACGCTGAAATTTATTACGCAGGCGGGCGGCAAACTTGATCCCGAAACGCATTTGAAATTAGACCGGCAAGAAATTTTTTGTAATGTACGGCGCGGCGGAGGCTACTGCGCGAATGGGCTATCTGCCTGCCGAAAAATCGCTTGAGAAAATCGGATGTATGGGCATTGCAATTCCAGGCGGCAGATTTGAATTGACGGGCGACGGCGAGCTGATTTATTACGGCGATAATGTCAGTCTTGGTTACGCGGAGAGCGGCACAGATTTGATTTTGGGCGACGAGCGCAACAAACGCCTTGAAACTGGCGACCTTGCAAAAATCGACGCGGACGGTTATTATACGATTGTCGGGCGCAAGAAACGTTTTTTGAAAATGTTTGGCAAGCGCGTGAATCTGCAGGAAGTTGAACATATTGTACGGCAGAAATTTAATCTTTCGGAAGTGGCGGCGGCTGGCGTTGATGATAAAATGTTTGTGTTCGTGACGGCTGAAAATCTGCGCGACGAAATTTTGAATTACCTTAGCCAAAAAATTAATGTTCATCCGACTGCGCTCAAAATTAAATTTATCGCCGAAATTCCTAAAAATGCGTCCGGCAAAATCATTTACAGCGAATTGGAGAATTTTTATGAGCTATGAAGAATTGCTGACGATAGAGCCATTTTCACTCGCGCAGGACGAAAAAAATTCATTGATATTGGAAAATCTTTTGAGTTTGACGGAATTTCACAGGACGAATTGTGCGGCTTACGAAAAAATAACCGACGCCATAAATTTTCGCGCAGAATCAGTTAACGGCGTTGAAGATTTACCATTTCTGCCGGTACGGCTTTTCAAGGAAGCGGAACTTGCCAGCGTGCCAAAATCAGAAATTTTTAAGACAATGACGTCTTCGGGAACTTCGGGGCAGCGCGTTTCAAAAATTTTCCTGGACAAAGAAACTTCGCTGAATCAGCAAAAAACGCTGATAAAAATCGTCACCAGCTTAACCGGCTCTGCGCGAATGCCAATGATAATAATCGACAGCCCAAGCGTTTTGAAAAACCGGCAAATGTTTTCGGCGCGCGGCGCGGGAATTTTGGGCTTTTCAATTTTTGGGCGCAAAAGTATTTACGCGCTCGACGACGATATGAATTTGCAGGTTGACAGAATTATTGAGTTTCTCGCGGAAAATGCGGGCAAAAAAATTTTTCTGTTCGGCTTTACATTTATGGTTTGGAAATATTTTTATCAAGTATTGCGCGAAAAAAATTTGAAATTGGATTTGAGCAATGCGGTTTTAATTCACGGCGGCGGCTGGAAAAAAATGGTTGAGCAATCGGTTAGTCCAGCTGAATTTTGGCGCGCGCTCAATGAAGTTTGCGGGCTCAATGAAATTTTCAGCTATTACGGTATGGTTGAGCAAACCGGCTGCATTTATCCGGAATGTGAGCACGGGCATTTGCACGCGAGCATTTTTTCTGACGTGATAATTCGGCGCGCGGAAGATTTTTCAGTTTGCAAAATTGGCGAACGCGGCGTTGTTCAAGTTGTGTCGATGTTGCCGAAATCTTATCCTGGACATTCGCTGTTGACTGAAGACGAAGGCGTTTTGCTCGGCGTTGACGATTGTCCGTGCAGGCGCAAGGGTAAATATTTTCAGATAATCGGGCGGCTGGCTAATGCCGAATTGAGAGGATGCAGTGATACCTATGCAGCTGAACATTAATTATTTAATCGGCGACGCGGAAAATTTTTCACAAATCGAATCAGTCAAACCGCTGGAAATATTTTCAAATGAAGCGTGCGAATTTTTAAATGCGGTATCGAAAAAATTGTTAGCGTTCAGAAATTTTCCGGACGTTATGACATTTGGATTTTGGATAAGGCGGGCGTCGACTTCTCAAATGGCGGCGGCTTATAAAGATTTAAATCGAATTGGGCGCGGGATAATTTTTCACATTGCGCCGTCGAATGTGCCGGTGAATTTTGCTTACAGTTTCGCGGCGGGGCTGTTGGCGGGCAAGTCGAGGAATTTTCCGCAGGTTGAAATTATCTGCAACGCTCTGAAAAATGCGCTGAATGATTTTCCGGAAATGGAGGCGTATGTTTATATGGTTCGGTACGGGCACGAGCGCGAGATTAACGATTTATTTTCTGGCGTTTGTGATACGCGCGTGATTTGGGGCGGCGACGCTACAATTAATGAGATTCGCAAATCGCCGCTGAAAGTTCGCGCCAATGAAATTACCTTCGCCGACAGATATTCAATCTCCGTGATTCAAGCCGACGAATATTTGAGCGCTGAAAATAAAACTCGAATCGCGCAGGATTTTTACAACGCGACCTATTTGAACGATCAAAACGCCTGTAATTCGCCGAAAATAATTATTTGGCAGGGCAAGGATATTGATTCGGCGCGTGAAATTTTTTGGCAAAATCTGCAGGAAATTGTTAACCGCGGATATAATTTGCAGGCGGTTCAAGCTGTCGATAAGCTCGTGAAATTTGATTTGCTCGCTATGAATAAAAAAACTGTGCTAAAAAAATCTGCAAATAACAAAATCATTCGCGCAGAAATTTTCAGCATTGACGCTGATTTGATTAATTACGCGGGCAATAGCGGCTTTTTCCTTGAATACGTCGCGCAGGATTTGACGGAGATTTTGCCGATTTGCGGCGTGCGCTGTCAAACTTTATCATACTTTGGATATGATATTGACGCGCTGAAAAATTTCGTGAAAATTAATCGTCCGCGCGGCATTGATAGAATTGTGCCGTTCAGCCGAACTTTGGATTTTGGCTTGAATTGGGACGGCTATGATTTGATTTATTCGATGTCGCGAATTATTGCTGATTAAAATTTTTTTTATAGGTACTTGTCAAATTTTAAAAGCTGTGTTAGTATAAGCGTCGAGGGACTTGCTTATGGCGAAGGCAAGAAGGGTATAATGGCGACAGAAAAGGGAGCGTTCGGTAGCTCTCTTTTTTGGTTTATAGGAGGAAATTTGATGACTGAACTTGAATTGAAATACGGTTGCAATCCGAATCAGAAACCTGCGCGAGTGTTTGCCGAAAATGGCGAATTACCGTTTGAAGTTTTGAATGGCAGACCTGGCTATATAAATTTATTGGATGCGCTGAATGGCTGGCAGTTGGTAAGCGAAATGCGCGAAGCTACTGGTTTACCGGCGGCGGCATCTTTTAAACACGTTAGCCCTGCAGGCGCAGCGGTCGGTTTGCCGCTCGACGATACGCTCAAGAAAATTTATTTTGTGAATGGCGAACTTAGCGAAATGGCGGCGGCTTACGTTCGGGCGCGCGGCGCTGACAGAATGAGCTCTTACGGCGATTTTGCGATTTTGTCCGACGAATGCGACGAATCCACCGCGAATTATCTCAAAGCCGAAGTCAGCGACGGTATAATTGCGCCGAGCTACACCGATAAAGCGCTGGAAATTTTGAAGTCGAAACGCAAGGGCAGTTATCTAATTTTGAAAGTTAATCTGAATTTTGAGCCGCCCGCGATTGAGCGCAAACAAGTTTTCGGCGTAACTTTTGAGCAACAGCGCAACGATATTAAAATTTCTGCCGATTGTTTAAATGATATTCCCACGGCGAATAAAAATTTCACTGATGCCGCTAAACGTGATTTGCTGATTGCCTTGATAACTTTGAAATACACGCAGTCAAATTCGGTTTGCTACGCGAAAGGCGGTCAAGCTATCGGGATTGGCGCAGGGCAACAGAGCCGCGTACATTGCACAAGATTAGCCGGTAACAAGGCTGATTTTTGGTTTTTACGTCAAAGCCCGCAGGTTTTAAATCTGCCGTTCAAAGCCGATATTAAGCGCCCCGACCGCGATAATGCAATCGACGTTTATATTGGCAATGAGAGCGATGATATTTTAAATGATTGGCAGCGCGTTTTTACAGTCAAGCCCGAAAAGTTCACTGACGCGGCTAAGGCTGATTGGCTGAAAAATTTCAAGGGCGTGTCGCTGGCGTCTGATGCGTTTTTCCCGTTCGGCGATAATATTGAGCGCGCGCACAAATCCGGCGTTGAATTTATCGCGCAGAGCGGCGGCTCTATTCGCGACGATAACGTCATTGAAACTTGCGATAAATACGGAATTGTTATGGCTATGACGCACATTCGGCTATTCCACCATTGAGCGCCATGATGAAATTTTCGCGAATTGAAGATGTAGAGCGGCGTTTATTCTTTTACATATGCGGATTTTCGATTTTCCTGCCGCTGTCAAAGGCGGTCGGGAATATATTTTTGGCGCTGTCGCTTTTAGGCTTGGCGCACAGATTAATTTTAAAGCGCGACGATATTTTAAAACCACTGCGCGAATACCGGAAAATTTTTTGCGTGATAGGAATTTTGCTATTGGCGGTGTTAATTTCGGCGTTGAGCGCGGATTCGGTATTGCCAGGCTTAAAAAGATTTGCCGACCGGTACATTTACCATATATCGGCGATGCTGCCGGTTTTTCTGGTACGATTCGAGCGGGAAAAAATTTTGCTGTTCGGAAAATTATTACTGGCGGGCGTATTTTTGAGCAACGTCTCAGTGATAATTCAAGCGTTGCCGCAGCTCAGCGATGAATATTGGCGATTCGGCGGCGTTATGCCAATGATGACTCAAGCAAGCTTAATCGCAATGTTCCTGCCGATTTACGCGCTGTTATTTATGCGCTTTAAGCAGCGTCGAGCCAGATTTTTAATCTTAACGGCAATAGTCGTAGCTTTAACCGCGATTTTATTCAATGGAACGCGCGGCGCGTGGCTCGCAATTTTTATCGTCGTGCCGCTGGTCGTGCTGATTTATTCAAAGCACAAATTAAAATCCTTCGCAACGGTGGCAATAATTTTCGTGGCGATAGGCGGAATCTTTTTAGTAACGCCGCATTTGTCAAACAGATTGGCGACGCTTACCGATATGGGCATGCAATCCAACGCCGAGCGAATGAAAATGTGGACGAGCGCGCTGAATATGTTTGAAGACCATCCAATTTTGGGCGTGGGCTACGGGCAATACGCCACGGCTTACCAGACGCAATACATTTTACCAACCGCAACCGAACGACAGCAGGCTCACGCGCACAACAATATTATTCAGATGTTGGCGGAGTGCGGTATCATCGGCGCGGCGGCTTTTATTTTTATGTGGGTTTATTTTTCTTATTTTAGTTTGCGCGGCTGGTTCAAGGACGATAATTTTGCTTACCTGCTGTTTTTCTGCGTGCTGTCCGGCTTGATGTTTCACGGGCTAACCGAATTTAATTTTGAAACTTCCGTAACCAGCAAAGTTTTATGGTATTCGTTAGGGCTGTGCCTTGCTTATTGTCAAGTCAAAGATTAAATTTTCCCATTCGTTCCAAATTTTTTCAGCGGAATATTTTTTCACAGATTCTCGCGCAGAATTACCAAATTTCACGCGCAAATCTTGATTGCCCATAAGTACAGACATTTTTTCGGCTAAAGATTCAACGCCATCTTCACAGAGAAAACCGTTAACGCCGTCCGTGACCAACTCATTTACCGCCGTGCAATTTTTATAGGCGACAACCGGCAACCCCATACTCATAGCCTCAGCCGCCGCCAATCCAAAGCCCTCATACGCACTCGGAAATACAAAAATATCACCCGTCGCCAAAACTTGTGCGACGTTTTTTGTTGTGCCCTTGATAAAAATCCTGTCGCTTAACTGAAATTTTTCAATCTGATTGTGAAGTTTTTCGGTGTACGAAGATTTATCTTCCGCGCCCCAAATTTCAACCGTCCAATTTGGAAATCGCGCAGAAATTTTTTCAAAGGCTTCTATCAGCAAATGCGGGCGCTTGTGATTGCGAACGAGCCTGCCGATAAAAATAATCTTGTAAAAATCTTTGGCGGCGGCTAAATCTGCCTGCTGTTCGTACTGCGGCACAACATTTCCAATAACTTTGACATTGACGTCGGGCAAATGGCGCTTTAAATTTTCGGCGAACGAAGGCATCAGCACTTGGCAAACGCTACATTTCGTCAGAGCCGGAATTTCTTCAGCAGGGTAGGTTTGAAAATAATCTTCGGGATCTCCGTGCGACATTATGATAACGGGCGTAGAAATTTTTATATCGCACAGAAAAGTTTTGCCAGCAGTCGGTTGAAAACAAATAATAACGTCAGGCTTAAATTTTTCAGTGGCGGATTTAACATTGGACATTAAAAATTTTTTTATGAAATCGTCATTGATACTTCGGGCGCGATTTTTGCTGAAGACCCTGAAAACTTCGCGGCGCATTTTGTAGGACAGCGGATAATGCAAAATCTTTCCGTCGAGCCGCTGAATGTTAAACGTCTCAATTCCCGCGTCTATCGGAAAAAAAAATTCGCCTTCGCGTTCGTCCATATACATCATCAAAATTTTATGCCCGCGCCGATTCATCGCATTCGCAAAGTTGCAGTGAACCTTAGCTAATCCGCCGCTGTCTTGAATCATTTTAGAAAAATTTGCCAAAAGTATCTTCAATTAAAATCACTCCACATAATTACCTTGACAACTTTTTATTCGCTGTCTAATATTATCACAAAAACTGGAGGCGCGCTGTGAAAATTTTTAAAAACGATTGGGCGAATTTCCTGGACGAAGAAATTCAGAAACCCTATTATCAAGAACTGCGGCAATTTTTAATCGGCGAATATCGTACGAAAAAAATTTACCCGAATATGTACGACATTTTTAACGCGCTGCACTTTACAAGCTACGCCGATACAAAAGTTGTGATTTTGGGACAAGACCCGTACCACGAACCAGGGCAGGCTCACGGTTTAAGTTTTTCAGTTTTGCCGAATGTTCCGCCGCCGCCGTCGCTTATGAATATTTTCAAGGAATTGCACGACGATTTGGGCTGTACGATACCAAATAACGGTTGCTTAAAATATTGGGCGGAACAGGGCGTTTTGCTTTTAAATGCGGTGTTGACGGTTCGGGCTCACGCGGCTAATTCTCATCAAGGCAAGGGCTGGGAAATTTTCACCAACAGGATTATCGAACTTTTAAACGAGCACGAAAAGCCGCTGGCGTTTATTTTGTGGGGGCGTCCTGCGCGAGCCAAAAAAGTTATGATAACCAATCCAAAACATTTTATAGTCGAATCTGCGCACCCAAGCCCGCTTTCCGCGTACAACGGATTTTTCGGCAGCCGCCCTTTTTCCAAAGTCAATAATTTTTTGGAATCAGTGAATGAGACGCCCATTGATTGGCAAATTCCTAATGTTTAGTTGACAAATACGCGCTGTTTCAAATAAAATATCTCATTATCGATACTGACAACTTTAATCAAATGAGGCGGATAAATGAATATCAAAACTCTACTTATCGCCGTGGTGATGGCGGTAATTATGTCGTTTGGCGTACTTGTGGGGCTGTTTGCGGCGTTGAATTTGGACGCAAAAGGCGCGGCGAATATCACGCGGCTAGTCGGCGCAATGCATTTCATTGAATCGCAGTACGTACAGGAAGTTGAAGAAGATAAACTGATTGACGGCGCGATTAGCGGAATGGTGCGCTCGCTGGGCGACCCACATTCAATTTACCTTGAGCCGCGGCTTTATAATCAACTTAAAGCTGAGACAATGGGAACTTTCGGCGGCATTGGAATTTATATGGGATTCAAGGAAGGCAAAGTATACGTTTTGGGATTAATTAAGGGCGGACCAAGCGATAAAGCCGGTTTACAGACGGGCGACGTGATTTTGGCGGTAAATTCTCAGCCGATTAGCGAAATTGAGCCGAGCGAAGTTGCTATGAAAATTCGCGGCGAAGTTGGTACTCAAGTCGAACTTTTGATTGGGCGCGCAGGCGAAGAAGATAAAACTTACACCATTACACGCGAAATTATCAAGGTTGATACCGTCGATAGCACAATGCTGGACGGCAGAATCGGCTACATTCGCATTTCACATTTCAGCGAAAATACCGGCAAAGAATTTAAAGACGCATTTGCTAAACTCGAAATGCAAAATATGCAGGGCTTTATTTTAGATTTGCGGCAAAATCCAGGCGGCGTCATTACAAGTTGCGTCGAAATCGCGCAGGAGATTGTTCCCGCCGGTCCGATTGTTTCAGTCATTCGCCGCGACGGTTCTAAGGAAGTTTATATGTCAAACCTTGAACACGCGAAATATCCAATCGTTGTACTGCTCGACCAAAACAGCGCGAGTGCCTCTGAACTTTTGAGCGGCGCTTTGCAAGACACTAAGGCGGCGTTGATTGTCGGTACTAAATCTTACGGCAAAGGCTCTGTGCAAACTGTCATTCCGATGTTCCAGGACGACGGCATCAAATTGACAATCGCCAAATATTACACGCCGAACGGGCGCAGTATCGACGGCACGGGCATTATTCCGGACGTGGAAGTCGAGCTCGACAGACCGCTGATTATCACGCGTGAACTTGACCCCGATTCGCTGTACGATTCGCAAATTTTAACCGCCGAAGATATTTTGAATAAGCAAATTGACGAAGGAAAAATTTTATTTGAGTAATGTTTGAATTTGAATTTATGAGAAATGCGCTCTGCGCGATAATTTTGGTAACGCCGCTGTTCGGTATCCTCTCAACAATGGTTGTATCGAACAGAATGGCGTTTTTTTCGCATTTACCGGAATAGCAATAGGCGCACTGTTGGGCGTCGGCTCAGAAATTTTCGGGCTGATAATTTTTTCAATAATTTTCGCGCTGTTAATCACGTACATAAAAAATCGAGCGCACAGCGGCGCGGATACGGTAATTGGCGTTTTCAGTTCCACGGCAATAGCGCTCGGCTTAATGTTAATGTCAGCGGGCGGGCAATTCAATAAATTTTCGCGGTTTTTAATCGGCGATTTGTTGTCAATCTCGCAGGAAGATTTAATCTGGCTGGGCGTGGTATTTGTGGCGGTTTTCATCAGCTGGATATTTTTATTCAACCGGCTTTTAATAGCCTCTGTGAACCGCACATTGGCGCGTAGCAGGGGGATAGACACGCAAGCGGTAGAATCTATCTTCGCGGTGATTTTGGCGGTGGTTGTGGCGCTCTCAATTCAATGGGTAGGAATTTTGATAATCAATGCGCTGTTAGTTTTACCGGCGGCGGCGGCGCGAAATGTGACAAATTCAGTCAAATCTTACCATTTGTTAAGCGTAGCGGTGGCGCTGAGTTCAGGGCTGGCAGGATTATTTTTAGCGTATGAATTAAATTCGGCGGCGGGTTCAACAATCGTAGTATGTGCGGCGGTGATTTATTTTGTCACACTGATTTTGAAACCGCGTTTCGTGAAATGAGGTGCGTTATGGAAGATTTGAGATTGGAATTGGAGCGGTACATTGCCGAAAATTTTGTTGACGAAAATTTAATTCTGCAGGATTTATCGAAAGACGATGGACCGCTGGACGAAGCGATAAAAATGCTGGGCGTCCTTTCGGCAGGCGCGGCAGCGATTAATTTTTCTAAGCTATTCGACAACGCGCGCAGTGAAACTTTTTCCGAAATGATAAGGCGCTTGATTCGTGAGAGCGGCAAACAAAATTCTGAAGTTTACGCTCGAGCCAATGTCACGCGTCAACATTTTTCTAAAATCTGCAAAGTCAACGATTACCAGCCGAGCAAATCAACCGCCATTGCCTTTGCGATTGCGCTGAATTTGGATTACAAAAAAACTCAAGCGTTGCTCGCCAGCGCTGGCTACACTTTGACAAAAAGTAAATTGGCTGACGTTATCGTTATGTTTTTCATTGAGCGGGGGATTTTTGATATTGACTGCTTGAATCAGTGCCTGTACGAATACGATCAGCCGACTTTGAACGATTAAAATTTTGTCGCCCGCTAGGCTACCACTTTGAAAATCAATCGGCTATAATGCACTAGAAGGGGGTAATTATCTTGAAAAATTTGACTGAAGTGGTTTTTATTTTGGACAGGAGCGGCTCAATGAGCGGATTGGAGAGCGACACTATCGGCGGTTTCAATTCAATGCTCAAACAGCAAAAAAATCCAGACGCCGAGGCTTACGTGTCGACTGTGCTATTTGACCACGAATCTGAAGTTATTCACGACCGAGTGCCGATTGCTGAAGTGCCGCAGTTAACCGACAAAGAATATTTCGTGCGCGGCAATACGGCTTTGCTGGACGCGATGGGCGACGCTATCAAACACATTCGCAACATTCATAAATACGCCCGCCCCGAAGACGTTCCGGCGAAAACCATTTTTATTATCACGACGGACGGCATGGAAAACGCAAGCAAGCGCTACGATTATAACGCCATTAAAAAACTTGTCGAAGAGCAAAAAACTAAGGGCTGGGATTTTGTATTTATGGGCGCGAATATTGATTCATTTGACGTTGCCAGCCACCTTGGACTTAGCGCGAATCGCACGGTAAATTATCACAACGACGCGCGGGGAACAAAGGCGAGATTTGACGCAATGTCAAGCTTTTTCGGCGCGGTTATGGCTGCTAAAAGTACGGCTGAGGTTGGTGACGAATGGCGCGAAAAAGTTGACGAAGATTATAATTCTCGTAAACCTAAAAAGTAGAATCTGCGCGAAACAATTTTGAGCTCTGAAGAAATTCGGGGCGATTTTTTTTGTTTGAAATGTTATAATGTCCGCGAAAATTTTTAACCGAGGTAATTACTTTGAACAAAAATTTAGCAATGCTTTGTGTAGGATTAGCGGGCGTATGCTGGGCAAGTTCGGGCGTGGCAGTGCAAGATTTTTTCAGCCACTCGACAAAAACGGCAATGGAATTAACCAACGTCAGAATGTGCGTGGCGGGCTTGCTGATGGTGATAATTTTATTTCTGCGCGACAAATTCAAAGATTCGGCGGCGCGTATGAATCGCAAACCAAAACTTTGGCTGTACCTGGCGATTTACGGAATAATCGGCGTGGTAATGGTGCAATTCACGTACTTTCAAGCAATCTCGATAGGCGGCGCGGCGGCAACCACGGTAATTTTATCGGCAACTCCGGCAATGGTCGTAATTTGGGAGTCGATTTACAACAAAAAATTTCCGCGGCGCGTAGAAATTGCGGCGGTGATTTTGGCGATATTCGGCGTATTTTTATTGGTAACGGGCGGCAATCCAGAAACGCTGTTAGTGCCTTTGCCGTGCGTGCTGTGGAGTTTGTCGAGCGGCGCAGTTTTCGCCTTCTCAATGATTTTCGGCAAACATTTATTCGCAGAAAAAATAGACCCGTCTTTTATGACGAGCCTTGGAATGTTTTTCGGCGGGCTATTAACTTTCGCGCTGATTGAAGAATTTGATTGGCTGCCGTTTTTCGCGCAGGACGTGATTTTTGACGTGAGCTGGATCGTAATTTTCGGAACGGTGATAGCCTTTCTGATTTTCAACGCGGGCTTAAAATATTTGAGTGCGGAAGAAGCCGCGCTGACTTCGACGACAGAACCCGCCTCGTCCGTCGTCATCAGTTATTTCGTATTCGGCACGGCATTTGGATTAATCGAATCCGCCGGAATAATTTTAGTCTTGCTGGCAATTTTGTCGCCAATTTTTTTCAAGCGTTAACCTGGTGGCCAAGTCATTTTTCTGCCGCCTATTAAGTGAACGTGCAAATGATTGACGGTCTGCCCGCCTTCTTCGCCGGTATTCACGACGATTCTAAAACCGCTGTCAGCAACGCCAACTTCCTTAGCAATTTTCGGCACAACGTCAACGAAAAT